>CACYDC010000120.1 GCA_902773025.1 uncultured Ruminococcus sp. | reverse complement strand
TTTTAATGAATCCAATTCTGGTTATACAATGGTAATAGCAAATCACCAGTATCAGTTTACAGCAGATAAGGTTCCGTCAAACTCAACTGATACGGTTGAATGGTTCGTATATGATGGCGATGGTAAGGATAAAAAAGCAACAAGCAAGGCCGAAATCACAGATAAGGGTCTTTTTACACCAAAATCAAACGGCGGTGTAACGATCGTTGCAAAGTATAAGGCTACTGAAACCTCTGAAAGAATCGCAGCTATCGGAGATAAGAAAGTAAAGCGTTATGAAGATGGCAAGGAAGTTACAAAGACTCTTCAGTTACAGAATATACCTAAATATATCCATGTTACGATCGTAAAGGAAAATCCGGCAACAAGTCTTAAGATCAATAACGGACCGGGTGCTATGGAGGTCGGTGATACTCTTCAGCTTGAGTATTCGGCATCTCTGGCTCACTCACCTTCAGAAGAAGGATATGCAACAGAAGCTACGGATAATTTCCGTTGGGAATCAAGTAACCCGAGCGTTATTACAGTAGACGACAACGGTCTTATAACCGCAGTAGGTAAGGGCGAAGCTACAGTAACGCTCTACGGCGAAAATGAGAATGTACACGCACAGGCAAATATCAAGGTTCTGACAAAGGCTACATCGATCAGATTCTCGGCACAGACGACCTCTACAAGAGTTGAAACTGAAACGTCAATTACAGCTTTATTGAGTCCTGATACTGCTGATGAAGAAGTTGAATGGTCATCTTCGGATCCTTCAATTGCAACTGTAAGATCTACTGTTGAAGGCGCTTTCACAAATCAGCAGACAGCTGCTATCAAGGGCTTGAAAGAGGGCACAGTGATCATTACAGCCAGAGCAAAGAACTCCGGTGTTGAGGCAAAAATCACTTGCACAGTTAAGCCAAAGAAAACATCAAACGATGTAAAGCTTACATATCAGAAGGGTACAGAAATCGTAAACCTTTATGAAGGCGCAACGATAACAGTATTCGATCAGCAGAAGCTCGAAATCAAAGGTACACTTGTTGCCGCTGATGGTTCTACTCCTGATGATACACTCACATGGACTGTTCTCGGAAATGGTACAAATAACGGCGACTATGTAACGATCGACAGCACTACCTCAAATTCTATTACCCTTACAGGTTTTGCAAGAGGTACGGTTCAGGTCAGAGCAGCTTCCAAAAATAACTCTTCCGTAAATATGACAATTAATGTCAAGATCCTTAAAAAAGCAACAAAGGGTAATATCATTAACGCTGCAACAGGTCTGACAAAGTTCAATAAGTACATGAATGTTGGTTCCTCCATTCAACTCGGCGGCGACATCTTTATTGAAACAAATCAGAAATATGACCATGATGATACAGTAGCACGCTGGACTTCAAGCAATGAAAGCGTTGCTGTTATCGACAACACCGGCTTTGTAAGAGTAGTTGGCAATGGTAAGGCAAAGATCACAATGTATACTGAATCAGGTTATTATCTGAGCACAGAGATAACAGGCTTTACAACTTCAAGCGTAGTTGTCGGCGGTGTAACAGCTACAAGCAGCGGTTCATTACCAACAGCATCTATTTCCCTTGATAAAAATATGAAGGGTACAAAGGGGCTTAAGGTAACAGTTAAAAATGAAAAGGATACAAAAGTTTCTGATGTTGCCGTAATATGGTCTTCATCTAATGAAGAAGTTGCAACAGTAGACGAAAACGGTGTTGTTACAGGCCATAAGATCGGCGAAGCAGTTATTACAGTAAAATCAGGCAACAAAACTGACAGCTGTATTGTAAGCGTTGACTATGGACTCGGAAATGCAGAGATCAAGCTCGGTGAGGTTATGTATTCACCGTTCGTGACATCATATGAGCCTGAATTGACAGTAAGCTATCAGGAAACATATACAGATCTTTTCGGAATGTCGCATTCTGATACGATCGTTCTTGAAGAGGGTAAGGACTATACACTTGAATTCAAGAATAACACAAAAGTAGGCCAGAAAGCTTCAGTAACAATTACAGGTCTTGGCAGCTATGAAAGCGTAGTAACTGAGAAATTCGATATCGTTGCAAGACCTATCAACGATAAAGAGGTTACTCTTAACCCGATAAGCGCTCAGGAACTTACAATGAGCAATAAATCCGGTGTAAAGCCGAAGATCAGTATTGATCAAAAGGGCTCAGCACTTGTTGAGGGCACAGATTACACGGTAAGCTTTACAGACAATAAGAAGCCGGGTAAAGCAACAGTAACCGTTACAGGTAAGGGCAACTATTCAGGCAAGTCTACAACCTCATTTGAGATTTTCTGTAAGCACGGAGATACAACAGATAAGGAAACAAAAGCAGCTACATGTAAGGCAACAGGCATCAAGCAGACAACATGTAATATCTGCGGTCATAAGGATGAAACTGTACTTCCGCTCGGTGATCACAAATTTGTCAAGGGCAAGGTAGTTGCTCCGACATATACAGCTAACGGTTATACAGAGTATAAATGCTCAGTATGCGGTGAGATTGAAAAACGCGATTTCACACCGGCACTCAGCAGAACATCAATTACAAAGTGTACTATCACAACAGACAAGACATCATTTAATTCAAACGGCAGTGTTCAGAAGCCTAAGATCACAATAAAGAAAGGCTCAACAACACTTAAGGAAAACACAGATTATACACTCACATATTCAAACAAGAGCAGTTCGGCTGTTGGCAGCTATACTGTAAAGATTGCAGGTATTAACGGATATTACGGTATATCTACAGTAAGCTACAAGATACTTGCAGTAGCAAAGACTATCAAGCTTGATAAGGCATCTACAACACTTGGCGTAAATGAATCAATTACGCTTAAGGCTACAACTGATCCTGCCGCTGCTGCAAGCAATGCAACATGGAAATCATCCAATGCAGCAGTTGTAACAGTATCAAAGGGTAAGATCACAGCTAAGAAGGCAGGCTCAGCTACTATTACCGTAACTTCTGGTAAAGTAAGTGCAACATGTAAGGTTACAGTAAAGGCTGCACCGTCAAAGGTTAGCCTGACAAAGACAGCAATAACCCTCGGCGTAGGCGAAACATATTCACTTGGAAGCTCAATTCCGGCAAATACAGCAGCAGCTACAAGAACCTTTAGCTCAAGCAACGGTTCTGTTGTAAAGATGACAAAGACAAGCTGGACAGGGCAGCTCAAGGCAATGAAAGTCGGAACAGCAAAGGTAACGGTTAAGCTTTATAACGGTAAAACCGCAAGCTGCACAGTAACAGTAAAGAAGGCTCCTACAAAGGTAACACTGACAAAGACATCAGTAACCCTCGGTGTAGGCGAATCCTTCTCACTCGGCTCATCAATTCCTTCAGGAACAGCAGCAGCTAAGAGAACCTACAGTTCAAGCAATAAGTCAGTTGTCAAGATGACAAAGACAGACTGGACAGGTAATTTCACAGCTGTAAAGGTTGGTACAGCAAAGGTAACAGTTAAGCTTTATAACGGCAAGACAGCAAGCTGCACAGTAATAGTTAAGAAAGCTCCTGCAAGTGTTAAACTCAATAAGGGCAATCTTACACTCAAGGTTGGTCAGACAGCGTCTGTATCAGCAGTACTTCCAACAGGAACAGCAGCAGCTAAGAGAACCTACCGTTCAAGCAATTCATCAGTAGTAAAGATGACAAAGACTGATTGGACAGGTACATTCAAGGCAATGAAGCCGGGTACAGCTTATGTAACAGTACAGCTTTACAACGGCAAGAAAGCAAGTATAAAGGTCACAGTAAAAAAGTAATTTGATATTATGACTCTAAAAGTAGCACCGCTTCGGTTAACGGAGCGGTGCTTTTCTTAGGACAGGAAGATGATTATACGGTTGAGAGTGAACACAAGATATAATTTTCACGTATTTTTAGGCTATTTTGTTGTAAATATTCTTGAATTATGATAGAATATTTGTGTATGATATTAAGTAATGCCATGTGTCTATGCTATTCTCTGACTTGATAAAATTAACACGAGTTTTTAGGAAGGTCCGTGGGATAATCTTTTTTTAAAAAAGGCTTTCCTCAGGCGTGGTTTGGGGGCGCGGGTGTCCGGAGGTAACAGGAGGTAATAAAATGATAAAATTTGAAAATGTTATAAAAACCTACAGTAAAAATGTCAGAGCGCTTGATGATGTAAGCTTCAATGTAAAGGGCGGAGAAATTGTCGGTTTTATAGGACCTAATGGTTCGGGAAAAACTACAACAATGAAACTCCTGACGGGAATAATTCGTCCGGATTCCGGAAAAATTACTGTTAACGGATTTAATATCCGTGAGGATCCGCTGAAGGTAAAGCAGTCAATCGGATATATAGCTGACAGTCCTGATATGTTTCTGAGGTTGAAGGGAACAGAATTTCTGGAGCTTATTGCAGATATATATAAGGTCCCCGGAGATGAGCGCAGTGAAAGGGTTCAGATACTTGCGGAAAAGTTCGGACTTACGGAAGCGCTGACTTCGCCGCTGATGAGCTATTCTCACGGTATGCGTCAGAAAATAATGGTTATTGCAGCATTGCTTCACAAACCTCCGGTGTGGATTCTTGATGAGCCAATGATAGGACTCGATCCTAAATCAGCATATGAGCTTAAACAATTGATGCGTGATCATACCCAAGAGGGAAATGCCGTGTTTTTTTCAACCCATGTGCTTGAGGTTGCAGAAAAATTATGCGACAGAGTTATTATCATAAAAAATGGCCATGTTTTATATAACGGAACGCTTGAAGAACTTGAAAAGAAAAATAAAAATGATTCTCTTGAAAATATTTTCCTGGAGCTGACAGAAAAATGAAAATGTATCTGAGATTGGTATTGGCAATGATCAAAGGTGTTGAGCCAAGCGATAAAGAAAAGAAACGAAATAAGGTATTTTACATAGTCATGACAATTATAGCCGGTTTCGGAATAATGCTCCCGATGACATTATTTGTCGGTATAATTCTTTATACACTTGCCGGCTCACTGTCTGTGATAGGAACAGAGGAAAACGCACTTGAGATGTTTTTGCACCTGATTGCGGCATTTTCGTTTATTCTGGGATTAAATGTAATGTTCACTGTTTTTTATTTTTCCGGTGATATCGAAAATCTTCTTCCGCTTCCGCTAAAGCCGTATCAGATAATATGCTCAAAATTTACTGCTGCGCTGATAAGTGAAAGCATTATGGAATTTCTGGTTGTTATCGGCGCGATGGCAGGATATATAATAGGCGGGGAAATGCCGTTTTATTCGTGGGCTGTTGCAATAATAGGTACATTTACAATGCCTGTACTGCCGCTGATTTATTGCGGTATTTTAAGCATGATAGTAATGTACTTCACACGGTTTATAAAAAATAAGGACACCGTAAATAAAATTGTCGGGTTGTTCACTATAGCTGTTATTCTGGGTATGATTTATCTGATATCAGTCAATGGTTTTAGAAGTGAGCAGCTGATAGGTACACTCTCTGAAAAAGATAATCCTGTGCTTAGAGTAATGAATATTATTTTTCCTACAGTACCGTTTCTTGTGCGTTCTATGGGAACCGGAACGATTCTGGATTTGCTTATATATCTTGGAATAAATGCTGCCGCTGTTGCTGTGTTTATATGTCTTGCTCAGGTTTTGTATTTTCCGAGTGTTATCGGAATCGGACAGGGAAGTACAAAAAGCCGGAAAACGCTCGACAGTATAACAAAAAGAATGAAGCAGCACAATGTGTCTGTAACATATCTTAAAAAGGAATTCCGATTGATTTTCAGAACCCCGGCGTATTTTACAAACTGTGTAATGATAAATTTTCTGTGTCCTGTTTTTGTATATCTTGCTTATATAGTACATAAAAAGACAGGTTTTCTTGAATCGTTTATTTACGGTATCAGAAGTGGTGATGAGGAAACGGTGCTGATTTTTATGTTGGGAATATCTGCCATATCAGTGCTTGTGACGGCGCTGAACTGTATTGCATCATCCGGAATAACAAGAGAAGGAAAGCATTTTGCTTTTATGAAGTATATTCCATTGTCCTATATTGCACAAATAAATATAAAGGCTTTTGTCAGTATTGTAATAAGCGGAAGCGGAATGCTTATTTGTGTGATTGCAGCATGTTTATGGCTTCACACAGGAATAAAATTTGTTATTTTCTGCTGTCTGCTGAGTTTGTTATCGGTTTCATTTGCCTCATATTTCGGAATTTATATGGACAGCATCAATCCGAAGCTTATCTGGGATGATGAATTGAATGCATTGAGAGGAAATTATAATATATTTTTTAATATGGCTTTAGCTATACTTATGGAAGGTATTATCTGTGCAGGAGCGTATTTCCTTATGAAGAATACCGATATAGGAGCGATTATGATAATCATAACGGTGTTTGTGCTGCTGATGATACTGAATACAATAAGCTATATGCTGTGCCACTACAGAGGCACAAAGAATATAGAAAAGCTTGAATATTAATGGAGGGGTTTTTATGCCGTTTATCAACACAAAAACTAATGTTACTATTACAAAGGAAAAAGAATTATCGCTGAAGCAGCAATTTGGTCAGGCGATCTCTTTGATAAGAGGGAAAAGCGAAGCCTGGCTTATGCTTAATTTCGAGGATAATTGTCATATGTATTTCAAGGGTGACGGAGAAGCTGCGTGCGCAATTGTTGAAGTTAAGCTGTATGGCTCTGCTTCGTCGGCTGAGTATGATGCTCTTACTGAAAGATTGAGCGGTATTATGTCATCTGAACTTGATATCCCGCAGGCAAGAATCTATATAAAATATGAAGAGATTTCATATTGGGGTTTCAACGGACACAATTTTTAAAAAACTGATGTATTTTTAATTTTGAGCTGTGCCTTAAAAATTTTAATGTTTTGTTTACTATTTGTTTATAATAAAAAATGTTTTTTAAAAAAATAATATTGATTTAAAGGAATAAATTTGGTATTATAGTAAACAAACAATTACATTTGAAAGGCAGTGAGATTAGTGGGCCGTAAATCAACAAAAGACGCAGCAAATTCATTCGAGGATTATTTCAAGCGAGCAACAAGCCCTATGATGACACTGCTGCTTCTGAACGAAAAACCGATGTATGTTTACAAGCTTTCAAAAGAGCTTGAAAAACGCAGCAACAGTACATATAAAATGACATTTCTTTATCCTGTACTGTATCGTTTACAGCAGCAGGGATATGTTGAGGAGTTCTCTCAGGAAATCACCGAAAGTCATCGAACAAGAAACTATTATTCAATAACTGAGGAAGGTAAGAAGTATCTTGATTTTATGATCAAAAAATACAAACAGCTTCTTTTTGCTGTTGATACAGTAATTTCTGATTATAAATCTGTTGATGATAACGCTGGTTTCCAGGAAACGTGAACAGAAAAGAATATTTTGTACACATAACAATAATACAATTTTTAATATAATTTTTCTCTGCCCTATCAGTATTGATAGGGCATTTTGAGTTGTAAGTACAAATCAGGGAAGCTCATAATGATTATCTGGTATTTACATTTTTATGTTTTAATAGCAATACTATAAAAATGTCAATATATCACAAACAAGCGTGGAATAAGATAATGTGACTGGTTTAGTGAATATGCTGATTGCGTTTGTAGACAAATATTGGACCCAAAAGAATAGTACCGCAAAATAAAATTGGCTGTCGCAAAAGCGAAAAAAAACGCTTAGCGACAGCCTTGATTTTTTGAATATGTAATTGTCATTTTTTTATAAGCATTGGAATCATAATAAAACAAATAAGTAAAAAACCAATTACTATCAGACCAATAGCTATGCAAAAATCACACATTACAGCTCCGACTTTTCTTGATATTCCTTGGTAATGAGCTTTTTTTGAATTACGTTCAAATATTGATTCGATTATTGCAAAAACAAAACCTATTACGGCAAATATTATCTCCTTTACTTGAGTAGAATGTTGGTCAAACACAACACCATATGTCTTATCAGGAACCAACAAAAAATACAGTACTACTACATAATGATAATAATGCTATAATTCCAAGCACAACAGATACAACAGCTTCTGTTTTGCCTTGTTCCTGAACATAAGAATGTGTCAAATTCTGAATATCAGTTTCTGATGCGTATAACTTTGTTCCACATTTTACACATATTCTCATGTTTTCATCTGTTTTGTTACCGCATTTCGGACAGTACAT
>CACYDC010000119.1 GCA_902773025.1 uncultured Ruminococcus sp. | reverse complement strand
AACACCGCACAAAGACCGCCTGTCGGCTTTGCACGCCATCTTTCGACAAATTTTCCGTCATTTTTGCCAAAATCTCCTTGAAATACGCCAGTATTCCTGCGTCAATTTTGTCAATCTGACGAAAAATTATGCTCGAAATCTGACGCACAATCTCTGTGCGGTATTGCCTTAACTATGATCAATATTTCATAAACGCAGGATATCATTGTAAGGTGCTGTCGTGCCTCCGCCGTCAATTCGCGATCCCGTTCGCTGCGCTCACTGCGTGATAAGCGTTTGTGCGTTGTTCCCGCGGTTCTTGGTAAATAAAGTAATAACGTATCAGTCATGCGGTAGTGTCTTTCAAATCTCCCGAAATTATTTTACACCAACAGGTGATCACGCAGTAAGCAGATCGGATTTAAAGTATATGACTCAGACTGACAGTAAAACAGGGTTTTTATGGTTAATATTAACACAAAAGATCAGAAATAAGAAATTATTTGTAAAAAACCTCAATTGAATTAATCGTTATAATAATGTATAATTTATAGCGGCGATGTTTTACGTTTGTAGGATATCGCAGAGAATATAATAAAGGAGAAATGAATATGATATGTCCAAAGTGCGGAAATAATTGTCCGGATGATGGTAATTTCTGCGACAACTGCGGATTTAATTTCGCAGAGAATCCAATTCCTTCGGCTGCTCCGCAAGTACAGAATAATGGTGTACAGGAAGCAAATGCTCCGTTTCAGGGAGATGCCCCGGAAATGCTTCAAGGCGGACAGGTTCAGACAAAAATCCGTAAGCCTTTTAAACTCAGTAAGCCGCTTCTGATCGGTATCGGCGCTGGCGCTCTTGCTTTAATTGCCGCTGTAATAATCATTATACTTATAGTAAATGGTAAAAAATCATCTGGCAGTGCTGAAAAGAATAACCTTTTCAATGACGATCTGGTTATGGTCAGAGACACTAACTATGATACATATTTCATTCGTTCAGATGGAAACGTTGCTTTTCGGACACAGGTATCTGAATCAGAAAGATTCCACAATGGAATGGCAGTTGCAAGAATGGGTTCAAACTGGGGTATGATGGATACATCAGGACAGTGGGTAATTCCTCCTCAGTATGATTCTCTCGGTGAATTCCATGATGATCTTGCATGGTTCAGACAGAACGGAAGATACGGTTACATAAATAAAAGCAATACTGTAGTTATTCCTGCGCAGTTTGATTCTGCATCTGATTTTTATGACGGACTTGCTTATGTAAAAGATTTAAACACAGATAAATACGGATATATTGACACAAGCGGAAACTTTGTAGTTGCTCCGACACTCAGCAAAGCATATCCTTTTATTAACGGTCACGCAAAGGTAGGAAGATATGATAACGGTTATCTTCACTATGGTCTGATTGATAAATCAGGCAATGAAACCGTAAGCGTAATGTACAAGAGCATTGAATACCCGACAGATCCAAAAACAGCTGATTACAACGTATACTACAAGAACAATATCGTGCCGTTTAATGATAATGACGCATGGGGCTTTATGGATTTGAACGGCAACAACAGCGTTGTAGTTGCTCCGCAGTTCAGTTCAATAGGTACAAATTACAGCCGAGATTATACAAGCAATAATTATATTCCTGTCAGCAACGGTAGTTCCTGGGGTTATTATAATCTTGACAGCAAGAGTATGGCTATTGATTATCTTTATTATAGTGCGGGTTTCTTCTATAACGGAAAAGCTATCGTTGACTCATCTATGGGATACAGTTTTATTACTCCTGAAATGACAATGATAGACCCAAATGCTAAGGCGTATTCCTCACTGGATCTGTGCTATGATACGGGATATGCAATTTTCTGCGATAAGGATTCATATAATTATGGTATTGTAGAAACAAGTTCCGGTAAAGAAATTGTTTCTGCACTTTATGGCAGAAGCGATATTAGCAGTATGACAAATGGTATGGTTGCTTTCCGTGATAGCGCAAGCAGCTTGTGGGGCTATATGGATGTAAACGGAAATGTTGTAGTCGCACCTTCTTACCAATATGTTTCACCATTCTTTGATGATGGATACGCAGTTGTTGAAAACACAACAGGAGATTACAATATCATTGACAAGAGTGGAAATCCTGTCAATAAGCTTCCTCTCAGCAGAGTTTATTACTGAGATCCGTTTTGATTATTTTTTATCAGTATAACAGCAAAGGCAAGCCCAAGGCTTGCCTTTTTTGTCAGATATTTTTCAAATAAATCTCCGCGAAGCAAGACGATTACTGTCATACATCGCGGAGATTTTTATTTTTCAGAAACATTCATGTACCATGTCCGTATCTTATTTCTGTTGTTAATAATTGTCCTTATTAATTTCACCTAATGTAGTATGGTTAGTGATAGGACCTGCAAGGATACTTTTGTCCGATACAGGCAATGTGCTGTCCTGTCCGTCCCAGTAAACGATAGTACCCTTTGTGAGATGTTTTGTTTTATCATCCGCCGTAAGATAATACATATTATCAAGGCTTATCGTTGTTCCTTTGTAAGCCTGTGCCTGTTCAATTGTTACAGCATCAGCAGCATTTTTTAATTCAGATTTTAAAGTACTGGCAGCTGCACCCCAATTGATCACAGCGCCGGAAGCATCCTTTGTTTTTCCTTTTGCGATAGCGCCTGTCAAAACACCGGCGTATGTTTCCTTGCAGGCATTATTGAGGGTAGCAGCCTGAGAATCTCCTTCTGCTTTATTTGTCTGTGAGATTTCAGAAAACAACTGATTGCCTTGAGTATTTGCATTATTTCCTCCGGAATTGCTGCAAGCCGAAGCACAGGCCAGTAATGCAGCCGCGCAGATGATAGACGTAATTCTTTTGATTCTTGTGTTCATGATTTTTCTCCTTTGATTTTTTATCAAATAAGCAACAGCAAGCCTGATACTTGCTGCTGCTTTATACATTTAATCATTTTCTATCTAATTCTGAATTTCTATCTGATTCTGAATATGCGCAAGAGCAGCCTGAAGCTCGCTGTCGGACACCGCGCCCTTCTTT
>CACYDC010000118.1 GCA_902773025.1 uncultured Ruminococcus sp. | reverse complement strand
TTGTTTTTACAACAGGTTTATATTATATTGTTCTGATTGCTATTATAGAAAAAACCGTGAGTCTTACAGATAAGATTTCTTGATTTTTCAGAGGATAATTATACATGAAAAAAATATCAACAATTCGGTTAATAATACCGCAAATACTTATGACAGCTGTCTGCATTGTATATCTTTATATCAGCAAAGTAGTATTTTATACAAAAGTCAAATCCATAGCATACGGAATAGATTCTATCAAAGCTGATTCTTTTACAGGAAAGGTCACAAAAGATCCGAATGTTGAGTTAGGGTTAAAGCTTTTTGTGAGATATCAGTATTTTAATTATACTGTTATGATTCTCTTTATTCTTATATGCTTTTTGCGATATGCCCTTATCCTCAACAGAAGCAAAAAAGTTTTCAACAAAAAATCATATGTACTTTTTAGTTTTATCTGTACAACTGTAATCGGACTGTTTAATATAGTACTTTGAGGTGGTGATGTCCGGATGAAAAAGAACTTGAGTATTTTGTCGTTATTTGTTCAAATTATCATAAACTCCTTCAATATAATTGCAACAAAAATAGAAACAGATTCTATACTGAATTATTATTCCAACATAGAAAAATATAATAAATTTATAATTAACAGAGGTAATTATTCATGGTATGATCTGATGTCATATGAGATACGTGTTGTTTTCAGAAATTTTTAGATACATATGTTTATTATTATCATGTTAGTTGCTGTTTTAGGGATTATAGCATTAACCTTCAACAAAGACTCCGGCAAGCTTAAGAAAATAATAATAATTTCATCTTCGGTTTTGCCTATAGCTTTTTCTGCTATATATCCGCTTGTGTTGGGTATTTTCTGATTTTTGTGAATAAAACTATAATCAGTAAAATAATTTATCATCAATGGGAACAATTATTTCAAGGAGAGTCGTATGAAAAGAAATGATAAAAGAAAAAAATGATTAGAAACAGCAAATATTATTATATGGATTATAATGATTGTTATAATACTAATTATTTGTAATGCTTATTGGAGATGCCGAAAGGCTGATGTGATAGTTATCAGAGTTAATTGTTTTATTTTTTTCAACCTTACAACGATGGTCTTTATCTCTTTATAACCCACAAAAACTTCCCCGGAAAAACAGATATGCACATCTGCTTTTCCGGGGAATGATCTTTATTATTGATCCGAAACTGATGAAATTATTTGTTGTATTAAACGCTTTGTGCTTATTAATTGTACAAATCTGTTGACAAATATCTTTCACCGGTGTCTGGCAGGATAACAACGATGTTCTTTCCTTCGTTTTCAGGACGAAGTGAAAGCTCTACGGCTGCCTTAAGTGCGGCACCGCTTGAAATGCCAACCAATACACCTTCGGTGCGCGCGTAATTTCTTGATGTTTCAAAAGCATCCTCATTTTCAACAGCAATTATTTCATCATATATTCCTGTATCAAGCGTCTGCGGAACAAAGCCTGCGCCTATACCCTGAATCTTGTGAGGACCTGCTTTTCCTTCGGAAAGTACCGGAGATGTTTTAGGCTCTACCGCAACAACCTTTATTTCAGGATTCTTTTCCTTCAAAAATAAACCGGTGCCCGAAAGTGTTCCGCCTGTGCCTACACCCGCTACAAAAATATCAACCTTGCCGTCAGAAGCTTCCCATATCTCAGGTCCCGTTGTATCATAATGCACCTTAGGATTTGCAGGATTTACAAACTGTCCGAGTATTACAGCGCCGTCTGTTTCATTTTTAAGCTCATTTGCTTTTTCAATAGCGCCCTTCATTCCCTTGCTGCCGTCTGTCAGTACTATCTGCGCACCGTAGGCTTTCAGAAGATTTCTTCTTTCAATACTCATCGTTTCAGGCATTGTCAGTATTGCTTTATAACCCTTTGCTGCTGCCGCGCTTGCCAGTCCGATACCTGTATTTCCGCTCGTCGGTTCAATAATAACAGCTCCGGGCTTAAGAATACCCTTTGCTTCTGCATCCTCAATCATCCCCTTGGCTATCCTGTCCTTTACAGATCCGGCCGGATTGAAATATTCCAGTTTGGTGAGAATATTTGCTTTAGCCCCCTGTGCCTTTGCAAAGCGGCCCGCGTTGAGTATAGGTGTGTTTCCGATAAGCTCGGTAATACTATTATAAATTTTTGACATGATCATTCTCTCCTCTTGAAGTATTTTTTATTAAATCTGTTATTAATTACAAATGTTGACAGCAATTTCAACATCGTATAATGATTTCAAACCTGGGATTAAAAGCTTTGCTTTCAACAAGCAAAGGCAAGCCGTAGGCTTGCTGACGTTCAGTGGGAGATTTTACTCCCATTGAACGGGTATATGGCTCCCGCCGCCTTAGAGGGCGCGAGTGTCCTGTGGACACCGCTGCGCAGCAGCAGCGCCGACCGAGCCGGCAGGCGAGACTCGAGGGACATAATTTGCGGTTATAATACAATTCCATTTTCCCACCTCAATTCTTACTAAACATATAGGAATTAATGTATTTATAATATATCACCATATTATTCTCTTGTCAAGAGGAAAATACCAT
>CACYDC010000117.1 GCA_902773025.1 uncultured Ruminococcus sp. | reverse complement strand
TTCTGAAAAACGCTTGCATTATTCTGAAGAATAGGGTATAATATTCTTAAACTGAACGCAGGAGGTATCTGTAATGACCGAAATGATAACAGTAAAACAAGCGTCGGAGCGATGGGGGATCTTTGACAGCAGGATCACAAGACTCTGTCGTGAAGGAAAGATTCCCGGTGCAGTAAAGGAAAAAAAATCGTGGCTTATCCCGGCAGATACACCGAAGCCTGATGACAACAGATATAAAATAAAGCCTAACGCGCTAAAGCAAGAGAAGCTCCCTTTGCCTGTCGGTGTTTCCGATTATCGTGTTGCATCAACACAATACTATTATATCGATAAGACCTTGATGATCAAGGAGTTTTTGGATGAGCGTCCGATGGTATCATTGTTTACGCGTCCCAGGCGCTTTGGTAAGACATTGAACATGGATATGCTTAAAACGTTTTTTGAAAAGAGCGATGAGGATACGTCTGTCTATTTTCAAGATAAAGCTATCTGGAGTTGCGGAGAACGTTACCGTTCTTATCAGGGCAAGTATCCTGTTATCTTCGTGACCTTTAAGGATATCAAATTTGATTCATGGGATCAGACCTTTGAAATTCTAAAAACAGTGATCGGCACTGAATTTGAACGCCATTCCGAATTGTTAAATTCAGAAAAATGCAGTGAAATGGATAAGAAGCAATACCGGGCGATCACCGAGAGAGATGCGGATATCGTTTCGCTCTCCGGCGCATTTGCTGTTTTGTCGAGGATGCTGTATCAGCATCACGGGCAAAAAGCAGTTATAATCATTGACGAATACGATGTTCCTATCCAACAGGGGCATTCCAAGGGCTTTTATGAAGAAGTCGTTGATTTTATGCGGAATCTGTTTTCGGGCGGATTAAAAGACAATCCCGCCTTAGCTTACGGCTTCTTAACGGGTATTCTTCGCGTAGCGAAGGAGAGCATTTTCAGCGGATTGAATAATTTAGTGGTCAACTCCATTCTTGACGAAAGGTATAGCAGATATTTTGGATTTACAAGACCCGACATTGAGCTGATGGCTTCGTATTACTCTGCAAAGGATAAAATGTCGGAGTTGTGTGAATGGTATGACGGATATCGCTTTGGTGATACGGAGATATTCAATCCATGGTCGGTGATCAACTATTTTAAAAACAAATGCATTCCCGGAGCTTATTGGCAGTCAACAGGAAGCAATGAGATCATCTCGGAAGTGATCTCCTATGCTGATGAAGGTATTTATGAGCGACTTGAAAAGCTGTTGCAGGGTGATAAATTTACCGCGTTGATAGATACAGGCGTCATCTATCCGCAGATAAAAAACAACCCGTCAACGATTTACAGCTTTTTATTGGTAGCCGGTTATCTGAAAGCAGAAAATACAAGAATATCCGCGAGCGGCGATTATATGTGTGAGGTTTCTTTGCCGAACAAGGAAATCAAGGCGGTATATAAAAAAGAGATCCTGCAAAAGCTTGATACAATAGTATCCTCATCTTCTGCGGTCGAAATACAGGAAGCGATCTACACAAATGACTCAGCTCGTTTGCAAAAACAATTAAGAAAGCTGCTTTTGCAGTCTGCAAGTTGTTTTGATACGGTCGGCGAACTGTTTTTTCACGGTCTGTTTCTCGGGATCTGCGCACTGTTTGATGATCAATACTATGTGACATCTAACAGAGAATCGGGAGAAGGAAGATTTGATATCCAACTTATGCCGAAGAATGAAAGCAGACCCGGAATTTTGATAGAGCTAAAATCCAAAAAGGATTTGTCACAAGAGCAATTGAAAAGCTTGGCGCAGGAAGCACTGGATCAAATCAATGAACGTAAATATGATACGGAAATGATAACGCATGGCGTCACAACTATCTTTAAGTATGGCGTTGCATTTAGCGGCAAGAATATTGCGGTTTATGTTGATTAAAAAGGAAAACAAGCTCGGTTCATATGTAGCACCGAGCTTGTTTTTCTTTCTCAGCTAAATCAATTTTCTTTCGCCAATTTGTACCACCAAATCTCTTAGTTGTTTTAAGGTGCTATTACTTCAACTGATACCTGTGCTTCCCGCAAATGTAATTTCAGCTCATTGTTTTGATGAAAACATATGAAAAGCCGTGTTGATCTGTGTGCTGATTATGATAGAAAAATGGCTTTAAATCTGAATATATTCAGATTTATGATAAGATGTGTAATGATAATCCGATAC
>CACYDC010000116.1 GCA_902773025.1 uncultured Ruminococcus sp. | reverse complement strand
CTGACGTTGCAGAGCTTAAAACTGACGTTGCAAATCTTAAGACTGATGTTGCCGGGCTTAAAACTGACGTTGCAAATCTCAAGATTGGTTTTGCTGAAATGAAGAGCGAAATCACTGAGATGAAGAGTGATATCGCAGAGATGAAGGGGCAAATAGTAGAGATAGATGACAAGATCGTTAAAATGAACGAGGATATTGAAGAGCTTAAGCTTAATTCCGAAATCACTCGAACATCCGTAAATGAATTGATCGACTTTGCAGAAAGAGCATCCGTTGTTATAGATGTTCCTTTTATGAATAAAGTTGGTTAATAGACGAATCACGTTCACATTTTATTGTGAACGTGATTTTTTCAAAATAACAAATTTTCAGATAGTCAACAGTATTCTCATGCATGAGTAATTGCCTGGAACATATACCCTTCATCATCCAACCTGTCAAAAAATGTACCTTTAACAAAAAGGGTGGTATCCTCTTCATGCAGCTCCTGTTTTGTGAATCCGGAGGGATCCTTCGGAGTAAAGCATAAAACAACTCTTTTTACATTCTTGCCGAAAGCATAAATCACCTTGTCGAGATCACTGCATCCAAACACAGCGTGAAGGATAAGCGTATCCCCTTCTTCCTCTGCTACAGCATATGTATCATCATCAGAAAGACAGAAAACATTTTCTGTCATAAACTGAGAAAGATAAAACATATAAAGTCCCGGATTGCCAGTCATATACATGTTACTATTCTGCGGTTTTTCGTTAATTATTTTTACCATTCTGTCCCAATCATTCTTATCAGCCATAGAAACCGCCGTCACTGTTCTTTCACAATTAATAGAAACATCTTTGCTGTACTGATATTCCGTAAATTCTCTGAATCCGAATTTCGGATAAAAAGAAACAACTGAGTCATTCGCGAAAAGATATATCCCATCGACCTTTCCATCATAATCAGACAATATCAGTTCCATAATCTCTCTCGAATAGCCTTTTCCCCTATAATCCGGATCCGTCATAACCGTTCCAAGCTGTATAAGTTTAACATTTTTCCCGTTATAGTTCACATCACATCGGTTTACAGATACATTAGATACAACCTTACCATCCACTACGACCGAATAAGGGTTATAATTATCCTTCCAGAATCCATGCTGATACCATCCTTCAAAGTTCAGTCCGAATACCTTTTCGGCAAGCTCATTAAATGACGCCCTCAATACATCGTTATCTCTATAATTACATTCAATTGTTTTATCCATTATTATCTCTCCTTGTGTTTAAAAATTTTAAAATTTTAAAATTATTTTTTTAAAGGTCATGCACCCGTTTAAGGCGCACGACCTTTTTGTTTTACTTAATATCAGCCTTCGCCGCACCCGCAGCAGTCAGTAATGCTTTCTCCGACATTCGTTTTTATCGAATATTTTACAGGAAGCCTTACACATATCTTCTGCGCTATCACAAGACGACATTTGCCGGGCATACAGCTGATCTCGTCACACTTTACGACCGGATCTCCACAGAATTCTGTTTCTATCCTGCCTATCTCAGCTTCCGGAAATATATCTACCGGCACACTGATCTCCATAAGATGCTTGACATTCTTAGTTTTTTCCGCTTTTTCACAGCTGCACTGTTCGGAATATACATCATAAGGATCTTTCATTATTTTACACCTGCCGCTATTTTTATTTTCGGGACTCTTTTGTCCTTACTATATTCTATGCATCACGGCCTGAGGTGTTAACGATTTATTCCTGGTCTATGTCTACATCCTCACTCATTGAATCTAGCAGCTTGTATATCTCCTCATAATCCACTTCACCGTTTTCATTCATGAAAACATTATCAAAATCCTCATCTTCATTGGTTTCCTGAATATTATTCAGTTCAACAGTCTTTGCAGTCCGTTCTTCTGCCAGTTTTCTATCTGCCTCAGCTTTTCTCTCAGCCTCAAGTCTTTTTCTTTCAGCTTCCATTGCTGCTTTACGTTCCGCCTCAGCTTTTTCCTCAGCCTCAAGTCTTTTCCTTTCAGCTTCTATTGCAGCTTTACGTTCTGCTTCTGCCTTTTTCTCAGCCTCAAGTCTTTTCTTTTCAGCCTCCATTGCTGCCTTTCGTTCTGCCTCGGCCCTTTTCTCTGCTTCAAGCTTTTTTCTCTCGGCTTCCATAACAGACTTTCTCTCTGCTTCTGCACGTTCACGCTCATCAGCATCGCGTTTGTTCTGTTCCTCTATTGCCTTTTTGTCAGCCTTCGCCTGCTCAGCATTCTCGTCTATTATTTTTTTATCAACCTTTTCTACAGTTCTTATCTCTTCGGTTTTTTCTTCACCCGTCGCTTTCACTGCTGAATCATTGTTTGTTTTTACTGACAATGTATCAGTATCGTACTCATCATAATCATAATCTTCATCGATATCATAATTCTCCGGCGCTGTTATTTCAGCATGGGAAAGTGTGCCGATCATATAGAATACTGCATAAACACAGAAAGAGAGAACCGCAGCGCATAAAAGTATCCTTGAAAGCGTAGGCTCTACAATAAAATGATCAACATTGCTTTCCTCAGGTTTAGGCATAAACATCTTTATAATGATATCAGTTGTAGTCACAAAACCGCACATCACAAACGAACATCCATACACAATTCCTCTGCGTACAGCCGATGATGGATTCACCTCCGCAAAGAATAGTGCCTGATAATACAGAAAAAGCGACAGCAATGCCATAGAAATTACGTCATACATTTCTGTTGCATGTATTGATACCCTTGAATAATTAATAAACATAATAACAAGCTGGCCGCACGACCACACCGGCAATGCAAGAGCCATGACAGGCAGCTTTTTCATCCCGTTATGCCCTGTGAATGATATGCACGATTCATAAAGCATTACTATGCCGCCGGCTATTCCTAAAACAGCCGTCAGCATATTTTCCTTTAAAGTATCCTTTGCTCCAAGCGAAAGCAGCGCAATAACACCGCTGCCAAGTACTGCAAATGATGCAAGGAAGCCAAACAAAGCCGCCCCTGTATTTTTAGACGGATATGCTTTGATGCTGAATTTTCTGTCGCCAAAAAGCATTATCCAGCCGATTATCACCAACAATAAGATGGAACCCACGTATAGAGCATTGCATACGGCTGAATTCAGGAAAAAGCTCTGAGAATCAGAATTAAGCAATGTATCGCAAAGCTTTGCTGTTCCGCCTATGATACCCAGAATCAATGAAGGTATCCAAAACTTTTTTAATTTCATAAAATGAACCTCTTTTCATAGTAAAGTCACAAAGCTTACCGAGTCCGCAGTCATCAGTCGTTGACGCGGTCTGCTATCGGCACATACGACTTACTATGTACCATGGAACGATAAGCCGGACGAATGATTCTTCCTCCGTAAGTAACCTCTTCAATTCTGTGAGCACACCATCCTGCTATTCTCGATACTGCAAACAGCGGTGTAAACATCTCGCTCGGTATACCCAGCATATCATATACGAAGCCCGAATAAAAATCCACATTCGCACATATAACCTTTGAGCTTCCTTTTACTTCCTTCATTACTTTGGGCGTAAGCCTTTCCACAGTTCTGTACAGATCGTACTCGGCCATCATATTTTTTTCTTGTGCTATTTTCTCGGCAGTTTCCTTAAGGATCACTGCGCGGGGATCCGAAAGGGTATACACTGCATGTCCGAAGCCGTAGATCAGACCTGTGCCGTCCCCGTTTTCCTTACGGATGATCCCGGCAAGATAATTGTAGATCTCATCCTCGTCCTTCCAATTCTTAACCTTTTCCTTAAGATCATTCATCATAGAACGCACTCTAAGGTTAGCACCGCCGTGACGCGGTCCCTTAAGCGAACCTATAGCTGCTGCGATTGCCGAATATGTATCCGTACCGGATGAAGAAAGGACTCTCGTTGTGAATGTAGAGTTATTTCCTCCGCCATGCTCTGCATGAAGGATCATACACAGATCAAGCAGTTTTGCTTCGGAATCGGTAAACTTCATATCAAATCTCAGCGCACGAAGGATCGATTCACTGGTAGAAAGTGTAAGATCGACCGGATGAAAAAACATACTTTGTTTATCAAAAGCCCTTCTTTTCACCTGATATGCGTAAGTCATGATCGTAGGAAGCGAAGCTATCAGCTGGATCGACTGCCGCATAGAATTTTCAAGAGAAGTATCATCCGGATTCGGGTCCACGGTATATAATCCCAGAACCGAATGAGCAAGCTTATTCATAATATCTGCCGAAGGGAACTTCAGGATCATATCTTCCGCAAAATTCTGCGGCAGTTCCCTGTAATGTCCAAGTATTTCCTTAAACCTTACAAGATGGCTTTCATCGGGAAGTGACCCAAAGAGCAAAAGCCATGCCGTTTCCTCATAGCCAAACCTGTTCTCCCTTATACAAGCATCGATCAGATCTCTGACATTATATCCTCTGTAGGTAAGCTTACCCTCATCCGGAATTCTTTCACCATCAGCGATCATAAAACCATGAACATTACAAATATTAGTAAGTCCAGCCATTACACCTGTTCCATCAGGATTACGAAGTCCTCTTTTAACTCCGTAGGTCAGATAATCCTGACTGTTAAAACCGTTATGGTGTCTGTATTCATCACACAGCTCAGAAAGTCTGTCATTATAAAAAAACTTATCCTCAGCCATCCGAATTCCTTCTTTCATAATTATTCTTTAAAAGCTTTGCTTTAAACAAGCAAAGGCAAGCCGTTAGCCTGCTATCGTTCAACGGGAAATTTTACCCCCGCGAACGGATATATTGCTCCCGCCGTTTTAGAGAGTGCATATGCCCGGCAGACAAGACTCGTCGGGAACATACTTTGTGGTTATACATCCATAGATATCAACTGTTAATAATGATTGACAAAGGCAGATATTATATTTACCTTTTCTTACTCATATAATAACACATGTTATATTTTAACTTTTTTTAACCTATATGTCAAGAACCGGCATACTGAATAATCAATAATTAAGGAGGATAAAACTTGAAAAAAAGAGTAATATTGCTGTTTTTGTCACTGCTTATCATGGCATCCGTACCGTTGATTGCCGTAGAAGGGGGCACAGGACAGGAAAATCCATTTTCTGATCTATCAAAAAACAAAACAATATCCCCTGAAAAAGAAACAGCTGTAGAGAAAAAAACAGACAGTGGGTCTGAAAAACTTAATTCAGAAACCGATAATTCAAAACAAAATGAAGCCATATTTAAAATATTGGATACATCAAGCGGAAAAGTCATAAGCATAGAAGAAAAGGAATTTTGCATCGGAGCGCTGGCATATGAAATGCCTCCCGGGTTTGAACCGGAAGCTCTTAAAGCCCAGACAGTAGCGCTTTATACTTTTTTCAGCCGTAAAAGACAGCAGCAACTTGAAAATCCCGACCCAAAACTCATGGGCGCTGATTTCTCCGCAGATCTTTCTAAAGGCGAAGTATATATCAATGAAGATCAGCTTAAAGAAAAATGGGGCAGACAATACGACAGCAGCAGCAAAAAAATTCATTCGGCTGTAGATGCTGTTTTCGGAGAGATCATTTACGACAGCAGCGGAAGTCCGATTGATGCATGCTACCATGCGATATCAGGCGGCAGAACAGAAAATGCAGAAGATATTTTCGGTATTGCAGACAGCAATCTTATTGCTGCTGCAAGTCCTTATGACATTACTGCTCCGGACTATCTTACCCGGGTCAGCATTAACGCTGACGATTTCAAAGATAAACTCAAAGCCGAAGAAAACAGTATTAATACAGAATTAAAGCCTGATGATTATATTGGCAAAATAAAAAGAACCCCTTCGGGTTCTGTAACAGAGATCGAGCTTTGCGGAATATGCTTTACAGGTCTGGAAATCAGACGTATATTCAGCCTCCGCAGCGCCGTATTTGAGCTTGAATACAAAAATGATGAATTCATTTTCACCGTAAGAGGGTATGGTCACGGTGTAGGAATGAGTCAATGGGGAGCGCAGGGTATGGCGCTGCAAGGCTCCTCATATCGTGAAATTCTTTGCCACTACTACAATATTGCCGACAATGCCATTGTTGTTTCCAATAATAAAAGCTGATATCGGAGGGCGCTGCCCTCCGAACCTCCTGCAAGGGACTCTGTCCCTTGACCCTGCAAGCCTTTGAAAAGGCTTGAGCGAAACTTTGGTGTCAAGCGGACATTATCCTGCTATCGCCGCGGTCGTCATTTTAATTTTTCAGATACTTAAGGCAATACCGCACAGAGATTGTGCGTCAGATTTCGAGCATAATTTTTCGTCAGATTGACAAAATTGACGCAGGAATACTGT
>CACYDC010000115.1 GCA_902773025.1 uncultured Ruminococcus sp. | reverse complement strand
ATTCGCGGCGCGGTGCCCGCGCTGTCAATTCGCGGCGCGGTGCCCGCGCTGTCAATTCGCGGCGCGGTGCCCGCGCTGTCAATTCGCGATTCCGTTCGCTACGCTCACTACTTAGTAAGCGTAATTAATTTACTCCCGCGGTGCTAAGTAAACAGCGTGGTAACGTTTCAGTCACGCTACAACAAGGAACAGTAATTGTTATCTCGAGATTAAAAGTTTATTATGCGAATTTTAAGAAACTCGGGAGTAACACAGACAATAGTTTCTGTACTGTTATAACAAAAAGCAGTACTTGATTATAATGGTGATGGTAATGTCATTTTCAAAGGAAACAAAAAAAGAGCTTTCTATGACAGAAGCGGAAGGAAATAAGGCGCTGCACGCTTTTGCTTATGGAATGGTGCTGTTTTCAAAAATATTTTCTTCCGGACAGATCTCGTTTACTACAGAATGTAAAAGCGCTGCGGACAAATATTCGCAGGTGATATCATCTCTTACTTCTGTAATAGTTGATACAAGGTCGACTCTTACAAGAAGAAGGGGAGAACAGAGTGTTTTTAATCTGAGCGTACCGGACAGCAGTGATTGCGCAAAAGTATTTGATTATTTCGGCCATACCGATAAATCTCCTACGCTGCGTATCAACCGCGCAAATATTGAAAACGATGAGGATATTTCCTGTTTTCTCAGAGGAGCGTTCCTTGTTTGCGGAAATGTTACTGATCCGGAAAAGGATTATCATCTGGAATTTGTTGTACCTCATATGAACCTTGCAAATGACCTTGCAAGGATCATCAGTGAAATAGAAGTAATGCCCTGTCAGCCGAATATCGTAAAACGAAAGGGCAGTTATATCGTATATATCAAGGGCGGTGACAGTATAGCTGATATGCTTGCCTATATGGGCGCGCCTATGGCCTCGCTGGAGATCATACAGCAAAAGATCTACCGTTCTGTTCGTAATAAAGCGAACCGTCAGCGAAATTCAGATGTTGCTAACAGTAATAAAACAGCGGCAGCAGCTGCAAAACAGCTTGCAGCCATCAGAACGATAAGAGAACTAAAGGGACTTGATCATCTTACGGATGAGTTAAAGGAGCTTGCGCTGCTTCGTGAAGAACATCCGGAATACAATCTGCGTGAACTTGGGGAGGAGCTTAGTGACCCTATCAGCCGTTCGGGGGTTAACCACAGACTGACACGTATCATGGAAATAGCAGAAGAACTTAGCAGTAATGCAGGCTTATGATAAAAAATAAGATATGCCGACAAAAAACTCCGACAGACGAAGAACTCTGTCGGAGAATTTTGTTTTATTATTCTGTGTCGTTGAGATAACAGCGTAATAACGTTACAGTCCTGTCACAACGTTGAACATATCTCTATACTCTTATCCCGAAAAATCAGCGGGTGCAGGGGCCGCCCGCCCCTGCCGAGGTCCGGGCGAGTAGCCCGGGCGGGGTTTGGGGCGGCAGCCCCAACATAAAGTATGCCGGAAGATCAATCTAATTTTACGGGTTTAGCGTTCCAGATCGTATCAGCGTAATCTCTGATGGAACGGTCGGAAGCAAATCTGCCTGCTTTCGCAATATTGATAAGCGACATCTTGTTCCATGTGTTCTTTTCAACATACAAACGTGATGCTTTCTGCTGAGTATTTGCATAATCCGCAAAGTCGGCAAGTACCATATACGGATCAACAGTGGAAAGTGAATTTGCGATATCGTTGAAACGCTCGCCGAATTCGCTGCGGATACCGTCAACGGCAGCTCTGATGATATGATTGTTGTTATACGGTACTGCCGGGTTGTAGCCCTGCTTTCTGAGCTGATTGACCTCGGGTGTTGTCATACCGAAGATCAGGGAATTGTTATCACCGACTACATCGTGTATTTCAACATTTGCGCCGTCCAGAGTACCGATGGTAACGGCACCGTTTATCATGAATTTCATGTTTGATGTACCGGATGCTTCTGTACCTGCAAGTGAGATCTGTTCGCTGATCTCTGCCGACGGGATCAAAACTTCCGCTACAGATACTCTGTAATCCTCAAGGTAAATGACCTTGAGCTTTTTATTTACCCTCGGATCATTGTTGATCTTGTCTGCAAGCGCAACTATGAACTGGATGATCTGCTTTGCAAAGTAATAGCCCGGAGCCGCTTTAGCGCCAAAAATATAGGTTTTGGGCTTATAATCAGCGTCAGGATTATCTCTCAGCCACTGATAAGTGCTGTATATATGCAGGGCATTAAGAAGCTGACGCTTATATTCGTGCAGACGCTTTACCTGTACATCAAAAATAGATTCCGGATCGACCTTGATGTTGTTGTTTGCAAGAATATACTTTGCCATTCTTTCCTTGTTCTGCTTTTTGATAGCAGCAAGCTTAGCAAGAACTACAGCATCACTTTTGTAAGCCATAAGACCTTCAAGCGCGTTTGCGTCCTTGATATATTTATCGCCGATAAGCTCGGTAATAAGCTTTGCAAGACCAGGGTTGGACTGGTTGAGCCAACGTCTGTGCGCTATACCGTTTGTGACGTTCTTGAATTTCTCAGGTGTGACTGTATAGAAATCATTGAATACGTCATCCTTAAGAATTTCGCTGTGGAGCTTCGATACACCGTTAACGGAGTGTGAAGCAATAACAGCCAGGTTAGCCATCCTTACGATACCGTCGTTGATAACAGCCATTCTGCCGATTTTCCAGCCGTCTATGCTCTGTCTGTGCATTTCTTCACAGAAACGGCGGTTGATTTCCTCAACTATCTGATATATTCTCGGAAGCTTTCTCTGAAACAGGTCTACCTGCCAGCATTCAAGCGCTTCACTCATAACGGTGTGATTTGTGTAGGCGATCGTACGTGATACGATATCCCATGCCTTATCCCACTCATATCCGCATTCATCAAGCATAATTCTCATAAGCTCCGGTACAGCGAGTACAGGGTGTGTATCGTTCAGGTGAATTGCCACAACCTCAGGGAGATTATCAAGAGAATTGTAATTCTTGAGATGACGCTGGATAATATCCTGAATTGTAGCGGATACAAGGAAATACTGCTGACTAAGACGCAGACTCTTACCCTCTGAATGATTATCTTCGGGATAAAGAACTCTTGTAATGCTTTCTGCGAGCGCTTTCTGCTCCATAGCGCGGATATAGTCGCCCGAGTTGAAGAGCTTCATATCAAAATTATCAGAAGTAGCAGCCCAGAGTCTGAGTCTGCTAATGCCCTGACCACCGTCACCCGGTACAAGCATATCATATGGAGTAGCGATAATTTTTGTCGGATTTTCTATTTCAATAGAGTGATGGCTTTCATGCCATGTTTCCTTGACCTTTCCGTCAAAGTAAACTGGAATACTCTTTTCGGGATGTGCCTGAAGCCATACAGAACCGCCGGGAAGCCAGAAATCAGGAAGCTCTGTCTGCCAGCCGTCAACGAGCTTCTGACGGAAGATTCCGTATTCATATCTCAGAGAATAGCCCATTGCGTTGTATTTCTGAGTTGCAAGACCATCAAGGAAGCAAGCTGCAAGTCTACCAAGACCGCCGTTTCCGAGGCCTGCATCCGGTTCCTGTTCGTAAATATTTTCAAGCTTTATATTAAGGCTTTGCAGAGCCTGCTTAACGGTTTCCTCAAGACCAAGATTATAAAGGTCGTTTTTGAGCGATCTGCCCATGAGGAACTCCATACACAGATAGTAAACTGTTTTGCTGTTTTGTTTTACAGCAGCGGCTGTAAATTCCTTGTGGTTCTGACGCATGATATCACGCAGCACAAGCGCTACGGCTTTGTAGTAATGCTCATCTGTGGCATCTGTAGGTGTTACACCGAAATTGTGTGAAAGCTTAGCTATAATAAGTTCACGTGCCTCGCTCGGTGTCAGCTTGGACTTTGACATTGTAAAACCCCCTCCTGAATTTTGCTTTTGAAACATAACTCAACAAAAGCATAAAGGGAATTGTTCTCATTAATATAAACAATTCCTACCTATTATATATCATTCTGAAACAATTTTCAACTAAAATAACAAAAAATTAACTATTTTGTTGTGCTATATTTCCAGTCATTGGTAAACAGCCTCGTATTTCTTTTTAAAAAAACAGGTAAAAATCAAAAGAAAGGAAATATTATACTTTATTATTGTGGAAAAATGTATTATAATAAGAATAATAGAAGGAAATTAAATAATATTTCCTAATAATAAAAAGAGGAGTATCTCTATGGAAAATCAAAATAAAAACAGAATAAAAATAGATATTGCCGGAACTCATTTTACGGTTCTTAGTGCAGAAGGTGAGGATTATACACGTAAGGTTGCTGACCGCCTTAATGAGGAAATAACAGCAGTACGCCGCGGAGCGCCGGGATTGTCACTTTCATCTGCGGTAATGCTTGCTTCGCTGAATCTTTGTGACAATATGACAAAGGCTCAGGATGATGCGGACAGGCTTCGTATGCAGGTAAAGGAATACCTTAACGATGCGGCAAGATACCGTGCTGATTTTGAAGAGGCAGTGCAGGAGAATGAAAAGCTCAGGAGAGATATTGAAATATATCGTAAACGTCTTGGGGATAAGGGAAGAGGCGCAGATCCGGCACCTGTGTCTAAAGCTGCAAAAACAGCAAAAACAATAAGAAAATCAAACGCGGCCGAAGCAGAGGATGAAGCATTTGAGAATATTTCCTTTATTTCAGGTGATAAAAAATAATGTGAGTGGATATATATGAAAAATCTTGAGATACTGGCTCCGGCGGGAGGTATAGATTCTGTATATCCGGCTGTCCGTACAGGGGCTGATGCGATTTATTTGGGTGCCTCCATGTTCAGCGCAAGATCATCAGCGCATAATTTTGATAACGAACAGCTTAAAGAAGCAATACGGTATTGTCACCTAAACGGAACAGCAGTGCATCTTGCGTGCAATACGCTTGTGCACGACGATGAGATAAACAGCGCGATGAAGGTTCTGGAATATGCCTGTGAGATTGGTGTAGATGCACTGATCATGCAGGATGTGGGGCTTATTTCTCTTATAAGGAAAAGTGCTCCGGAAATGCCGATACACGGTTCGACCCAGCTTTCAGTGCATACTCCGGCAGGCGTTGAGCATCTGCATAAACTTGGACTGACAAGGGTTGTTCTGTCAAGAGAACTTTCAAGAAAAGAAATAGAAGAAATTGCGCGTAACTGTCCGATCGAGCTTGAGGTATTTGTACACGGAGCATTATGTATGAGTGTGTCAGGCCAGTGCTATTTCAGCGCAATGCTCGGCTCACGCAGCGGAAACAGAGGCGCTTGTGCGCAGCCGTGCCGGCTTCCTTTTTCTGTTAAAGGCGGAACAGGACATGATCTTAGTCTAAAAGATCTGTCGGTTATCGGACATCTGCGTGAATTGCAGGAAATGGGAATTGCATCGGCTAAGATAGAAGGAAGGATGAAGCGTCCGGAATATGTTGCGGCGGCTGTGGCAGCGTGCAGGCAAAGTCTTGACTGCGGAGAGGTTTCTGCGGATCTTACCGGGAAATTGGAAGCGCTTTTCTCACGCTCCGGATTTACGGACGGTTACTATACCGGAAATAGAGGAGTATCCATGTTCGGCATACGCTCAAAGGAAAATGTCAGGGCTGCTGACAGCAGGATATTTGCTTCTGTTCATGAACTGTATAAAAATGAAAGACAGCATATTCCTGTGGATTTTTCACTTGAACTCAGAAGCGGTAAGGCAAGTGTTCTATCTGTATCGGATGATGACGGAAATACCTGTAAGGTCAATGGAAGCGTTCCCGAAAAAGCGGTAAAGGTACCTTTGGATGAGGAAAGAGCAAAAAGAAGTATTGCTAAAACCGGCGGGACACCTTTTGTATTGAGAAAGCTTGACAGCGTGATAGATCAGGGGATCACTGTGTCTGCATCGATGCTTAATAGTATGCGTACGCAATGTCTTGAAGAACTTTCGCGTAAGCGTATGGAAATAAGGCCGGTACCGTTTTCCGGAAGTGAAGCGATACTGACCGGTACGAGAATCAGCAAATGTCCTTCAGGTTACAGGGCAAGATTTACCGATGATGATATCAGTGACGATTTTCTTGACAGCGATTTTGTTATCGTACCGCTGACTCTTAGTGATAAAAAGCTTGAAGAACTGATGGAGAGAGGTTTTGCTGTTGCCGTGGAAATACCGAGAGGAATATTCGGCATGGAAAAAACGGTATATTCTCACCTGAAGAGAGTAAAGAAACTTGGCATTAACGAAGTGCTTGCAAACAATGTGGGCGCAGTGGAAATGGCAAAATCGCTTGAAATGGATATTCATGGAGGATTCGGCCTTAATCTGACTAATACAAAATCGCTTGAATGGGCGGAAAGACAGGGAATACTTGATGCAGAAGTTTCCTTTGAACTGACACTCGAACAGATATCGCAGCTTGGCGGAATAATACCAATAGGTATTATTTCTATGGGCAGACTTCCGCTTATGCTGACGAGAAATTGCCCTGCTCAGAATGACGGAAGGGGTTGTAAGCATTGTAAAACTGCGCCTATGATAAGAGATCGTAAGGGCATAGCTTTCCCTATACAATGCAGGGGCGCATGTACTGAGATACTAAACAGTGTGCCTGTTATTATGTCTGACAGAAAAAAGGAGCTAAAGGGTCTGGATTTTGAAGTGATAAGATACAGCGTTGAAACTCCGGAAGAAAGAGAAATAATGCTGAAAATATTCAAAGAAGAAAAAGCAGCGGATATATCGTATACGAGAGGATTGTATTATCGTGGGGTAGAGTAATAGCGCATCCCCTGAAGAAAGAGGATAAAAGATGAGTAATAAAGTAAAGATAAAAATACTTAATGAAAAGGCGAAAATCCCTGAAAGAGCGACAAGCGGCTCAGCAGGAGCAGATTTATATGCGTGCATAGACGAAGCTGTGACGATCAGGCCGGGACAGCTTGTAAAGATACCTACAGGTATCGCCATAGAGCTGCCTTCACAGGAATTGGCGGCGTTTTTGTTTGCAAGGAGCGGTCTGGGTGTAAAACATGGCATATGTCTTTCAAATGGAGTGGGAGTTGTTGACAGCGATTATAGGGGAGAGATTTGTGTAGGTTTATGCAATGTTTCCGATGAGGAATATACTATCATGCCGGATGAGAGAATTGCACAGATGGTGATAATGCCTGTGTTCTGCGCTGAATTTATACAGGCAGATTCACTTAGTGATACTCAAAGAGGTAAAGGAGGATTCGGTTCAAGCGGCAAGATGTAAATATAAGCGGATAATATAGATATTTTCGGAGTTTTACATAGTTTTTGCTATAGAAATTCATAGAATTGAACAAAAAATAGACTTCTGTGTGTCCCTTTTTTCATATTAAAGCAGAAGTTTTTGTAACGACGAATTTTTAGTTGAGATTGGCAGATTTTGAGGTTATAATATATTCTGAAGCGTATAGAAGAAAGCTTGTATTGAAGCTTTATATATTAATGATGACAGATAAGGAAAAGGGAGAAAGAGAAAATGTTTTCAAAGGATATAGGTATAGATCTCGGTACGGCTAATACACTTGTTTATATGAAGGGCAAAGGCATTGTTATGCGTGAACCTTCGGTTGTTGCGGTTGACGTTCGTACCGACAGCGTTGTAGCTGTCGGATCAAAGGCAAAGGAAATGATAGGACGCACCCCCGGTTCAATAGTAGCAGTAAGACCGCTGAAGGATGGTGTAATTGCTGATTTTGATATAACAGCTACGATGCTTAATCGATTTATAAGAATGGTTGTAAGGACATCCGCATTCAGCAAACCAAGGGTTATTGTATGTATACCTTCCGGAGTAACTGATGTTGAACGCAGAGCAGTGGATGATGCAGTCAGAAGAGCCGGAGTAAAGCAGGTCGAACTGATAGAAGAACCGATGGCCGCTGCGATCGGCGCAGGACTTCCAGTTACAAGACCTGAGGGAAGTATGGTTGTAGATATCGGCGGAGGCACTTCAGAGGTTGCAATAATTTCGCTTGATGATATAGTAACAGCCTGCTCGGTAAGAGTAGCAGGAGATAAATTTGACGAATCAATTATTCAATATGTTAAAAAAAAGTACAATCTTCTTATCGGTGAACGTACTGCTGAGGAGATCAAAATAGGCATAGGATCGGCTTACCCGTATGAGGGAGAAGGAAGTATGCAGATAAAAGGAAGAAATCTTATGGATGGACTTCCGAAGGATGTTATTATTTCAGCTTCAGAGGTAAGAGATGCGCTTGCCGATCCGCTTTCGGTAATTATCGAAGCAATAAAGACAACGCTTGAGCAGACACCGCCTGAGCTTTCTGCTGATATAATCGATAACGGCATAATGCTCACCGGAGGAGGAGCATTGCTCAGGGGTCTTGAATTGCTGATTGCTCAGGAAACGAGTATGCCTGTGCATGTAGCTGACAGACCGCTCGATTGTGTGGTTGATGGAACAGGAAAGCGTCTTGAAAAATTCGGAGCAAGAGGACGCTCACGCAGAAGATGATTGCAAACAGATACATGACGGCACCGTAAGGGGTGTATACATCACAGCCTGTCGGCTGCGTCGTAAAAGGGATGCCCTCTTATGCGGGTATCTCTTTTTTATTAAGAATGATATTCCTTATTGAAGCGTGACTGAAACGTTAATAGTTGATATTTTAGCACCGCGGGAGCAATTCAATAACGTGTCATTTTAGCGAACGCAGTGAGCGGAAGTGTGAACACACCGGCGGGGGAGGATGAAAATGAATAGGGTCACATCAGGTAAAGGGTTTAAAGTGTTGATAACAACAATATGTATTTTGCTCGTGGTGGCATT
>CACYDC010000114.1 GCA_902773025.1 uncultured Ruminococcus sp. | reverse complement strand
GCATTCAATACCGTTTCATCTACTGCCTTGGCAGCATAATTGTAACGAAGACCGGCGGCCATGGGCATATCGTATTTAGCAACACGGTTTTCAGCCCCCTCTTCTGAAAGGGCAGCCTTTACATTAACACGTGGCAAAGCACGCAGCTTTTCATAGTTGGTAAGAGTATCAAGATTCTTCCATGAAATCATCTGATGCACATCCTCTCTCAAGACGTTAAAGCGCAACTTTTTATCTAATTATACAGTTAAAAACCAGTATATGCAACTCATGAGATGAAGAAAAGTTCATGTATCGCCCAAATTGCGCAGTAAGTAAGATTGAGCACTGGTCAACCTTGGTGCTTTTGCCGTGCAACTTTGAGCATATGGTAAGCGATCAATAAACCACGCATTTTCGAAGTGCATGTAACATGAGACGATTTTATCTGTTTCCCGCATGCGCATGTGTACGCGTCTGCCTCAGGATCGTACTTCATGTTTCCCCTGCGGCTGATGTCCGTACGGTACTTCTTTGTCTTTATGATCTCGCGGTTTGAGGGTTTCGCATACAGTTCCATATCCGGATGTCTCTCAAACCAGCAGTAGTCCTCTTCACTTTCATATTCGAAATCAACAACTGTCCTCTCAATCACGCGCCTGGGGATAGGTCGTCCTGAGCTGTTCCATAAACGGTATCAGCGTCTGTTCATCACTGCGGTCTGGAGAAATATATGTTCCAATAATGAATTCATTGCTCGTTGCTACATTGACGTTATATCCCGGTTTCAACTGACGGTTGCGCATATGTTTTTTCTTCAAGTGCATGAACGTCGTGTCATGATTTGTCCTGCTGTAGCTGTTTCGGTCTCCGCAGATGTTGACATTCACAAAAAACCGAATTAACATAGAATATAGAATGATTAAAGAGGTGAGAACAGTTATGGAGAAGGCATTGAATTTTTTATATTTGCGTAAACAGCACAGCGGTGGCAAAGATCGATTTGAGCTGAACTTGCTGAAAGGATTTCAAGATATTGGTGTGGCAAATCAATATGAAATCATATGCTGGGATTATTCTTTGCAGCAGTTAAAGCAGCTCGCTCCCGATGCTTTTTATCGTGTTTTGAAATATAAAGAGAATAGATTCAGAGATAAACACGATGTATTGTACATGCTTTACCCAAATACTCGTTTCCTGAAAAAAATCATAAAAGAAGACAATATTACAACGCTATTTCATACGGGCAGAGTGAACGGGCTTCGCAAACTGCCAGCAAGAGTGATTACGATTCCTCATGATATTCGAGCTGTATCCTATCGAGAAAATGTGTCTCTTTTCATGCACCTGACTTATAAGGTTCTGTATGCTATGGATTTTCGTCATGCAGATATTGTTATTGCAATTTCGGATTTTGATAAGCAGGATATTATTACATTTTATCCCCAATACGCATCAAAAGTTCGAAAAATATACAACCCAATCATGACGGATGAGTATACATTAAAAAAGGAAAAAGCAGAGTACATCTGCGCTATCAATTTGCAATATAAGCATAAAAACATAATTACTCTGATAAAAGCATATGAAATTATTAAAGACAGGATACCATACAAACTCATCCTGATTGGCAACGTTCCGCAGAGGGTACAATATTTGAAAGATTATGTGAATCAGAATAACTTGCAGAACGACGTCATTTTTACAGGTTTTATTGATGATGCAGAGCTGAATCGCATTCTTATGCGAACGGCACTGTATGTGAATCCTTCTTTGTTCGAGGGCTTTGGCATGACTGCAGTAGAAGCAATGCTAAAACAAGTTCCAACTTTGCTGTCTGAAATTCCTGCAAATCGGGAGGTTTCGCTTGGACTGGCGTGCTATTACGATGATATTCAAAATCCTGAAGCATTGGCGGCTGCTATACTGAATTGTTTGAAAAACCCTCCAACTGAAGAAAATTTACGGAATGTGGATGAGGCTATGCGTTTGCAATATGATTATACAGTCATTGCAAAGCAATATCACAATCTGTTATCTGGAAAAGATAAATAAAAATGATTCTGAAGATGATTCATTACAGCGTGACGATTCATTATTGTTGGTTTGTGCTAGCAATAATCTGTTTATGTACTGTAATATAATATATAAGTGCACAATATATTACAACAGCGATGAGAATCGCCAAGTAAAACCAACATAAACATAATAGATTGGCATGCATAAGGATTGGTCTTCCTGCTAATAACATTATCAGACTTCCAACACTGTAACAATATAAGAGATGCTGTTGCTTTCGCATAGTAGTTAATAAAGCAATAAATAAATTTAGCAAAGCTAGTACACAACTTGAAAGTAGGAAAATCAACAGTTCGCCTGAATAAGCCTTTACATCAACACCATAGACAAAACTGAAAACAATCGGACCTAGATAATAGCCAGCTAGAACTACCACTGCACCTACGCCAATCGGTACTAGGGCTAGTTTTCTAACAAGCTTCTTCAGTTTCATAATCTGATGATCCGCCCATAAGTTTCCCATTTTCTTTAGTACGGGGTTGAAAACAAAATTGCTGAGCAATGCAACGACAAAGGCTGGCATGATAACAATATTAAATCTGGTCTGCTCATCGTTCGACAAAATACCATCCACAATGTATTTTGGTGAATTGTTTAGATACATATAAGTTACTAAAGTCAAACCAAGCGGCAGACATTCCCAAATCAAAGACCATGGGATCTTTTTCTCTGCTTTTTTGTCTTTCTCTTCGATAAATGCAGGCATGACTGCATTGTTCATTATGATACATAAAATACTTGTTATGATCACATTCACAACTGTACTGAGCAATAATTGCCGTGTTACCATGAAACATATGGCATATCCTATGATGAAAATGGCAAAGCGAATGGCCAGAATTTTTGCTGCAATATCAAGCCTTTCTTTCTGTTGCATTCTTCCGTGCATTACGTCTTCAGCGGCTTCAAAGCCTTTCATTACGATGATCAATCCGACAACGATAGCTTTCTCTGTAGTATAATCCTTGCCTAATATACCCCAAAGAATGAACAGCACCGAACCAATAATCATTAGGATACAAGAAAAATATCGAGAATTAACATACTCTCGATAGCTATATTTCTCAGCGACATCTGTCACTTGAAACTGCCTCATTCCAAACTTTCCGATGTATACCATCAAATTTCCTGCAGCATAAGCCATAACAAATATACCGGAATCAGAATCTGTTCCAAAATGAGTAAGTACTAGCAACAGGAGCATTGTTTGGAAAGAGTTAAGGCAAGCAGATATCGCGTTCCAAATAACGGCGTCGCGCTTTATATTACTACTGCTAATGAGCCAATTTCTCAGCTTTGACCAGGGATGTTCTTTCATAAGCCATTTTTGTCCTTTTTTTGAAAAGAGCTACTTTGATTTGGATGGTTGTTCCCTTCTGTGCATGCATGTAATGACAAATGAATTAGGAAGTTGTTCAAATCATTAGGAATCACGAGTTTTGTACACACGTTCATTCATTTGTCGATTATATGCCATAGTTCGTAATATGCTAAGCGTGTGAAACACCAAGGAGATTCGCTATGTTCCAAGCAACTTTGTACAGCTTGAATAGCTTATACTTACAAAGTATGGCGCCAATTCTAACGGAAGGTCGAATAGATTTTATATCTCCTCGATCAAATGCCTTTTGATATATTTCATGATTGCGAAGTGCTAAAAATGCTTTCTTTCTTACTTTTTCGTTATTGGGATTCTGAGGGTGAAAAAAATCCATCGCACAGCAGATTAAGAAGTTTCTGATTGCACGGAGATAAAGAAAATTGTCGTATTCTCCTTTTGTCTCAGGATTGTTGTTTATTCTAGATGCAATATATTGATAAGCATACATTGTTCGGTTGGATACTTCAGGACTGTAGCGGTGCATAATTGATGTAGATACATATCGATAAATATATGCATAGATATTTTCTACATATAATGATGGATGGCATAAACAAATTGTTGAGTTGAAGCAAATATCTTCTTGTGTGGTTTTTAACTGTTCTGGAAACAAGATATTGTTGTCAATTAAAAATTGACGGCGATACATTTTGCACCATGCTTCAGCTAATGGAAGAGTTTGAGGAATAATATTGCTTGGTGCTTTCCAATCGGCATCGAGAAGAATCCGTAACCATTCTGTATATGCTGTTTCCTTTAGCTTTCCGGAATAGTTATCATTGTATTGTTTCTGAACAACTCCCGAAGAATCTCTACGAGAGAGACGAAAGAAAACTACATCGCAGGCCTGATAAGCTGGCCAGCTTAGCTTTTCTGTAAAATTAGCTTCAACTTCATCATCACCATCCACAAAGCAGATCCATTCTCCAGTTGCATGTTTGAGTCCCGTGTTTCTTGCGCCTGACAATCCTCTGTTTTCTTGGTGAAGAACGGTAAAGCGATGATCTGCTTTTGCATATTGTTCGCAAATCTCTCCAGAATGGTCTGTGGAACCATCGTCTACTAGAATCACTTCTATATTCTCTGCTTTTAATGTAGAGAGTGATGCCAAACAATCTTTAATGTAAGCTTCAATATTATATACTGGAACAATAAAACTAATTTGAATACTCAATTGCTTGCTTTTCCTTTAGTATCATGTTTATTAATTCATAAGCATTTCGATATTCTCAACCATCCGATCCCAAGAATACCGGTAGTCTTCTTTTTGAATCCATTGCTTAAATTCTTCTGTCCGATTGTCTGTGAAAAATCTTATAACAGCTTGGCTTAATGCGGCATCATCCTTTGGTGGGATCACATAACCGGTCTTTTCATTAAGGACAACTTCCGGTAATCCGCCTACATTCGTTGCTATAACAGGGCACCCGAAACTGTAAGCTATTTGAATAACTCCGCTTTGAGTTGCACTCTCATAAGGCAGAACGCACAAATCAGCAGCAGCAAAGTATGGTTCCACTTTCTGATCTGGAAGATAACCATCTATCAGCGTAAGCATTTTCTCACAGCCATATTGCTTGATTAGTGCCTCGTAATCTGCTTTATCATTATCGAAAAAGTCTCCAACCACCCATAAATGAACGTCCGGACATACCTTGCAGATTTGAGGAAGAGCTCGAATTAGATGCTTTAAGCCTTTATATTCGCGAATAAACCCAAAGAATAGTGCCATTTTTTGAGATTCATCAATTCCAAGCTCTTTTCTCGCTGTAGCCTTATCAATTCCCCGTAAGCGAAATTGATTATATGTAGGATGTACAGCATGAACAACCTTTGGATCTGTTATCAACTTACGCAAGTCCTGTTCATCCTGCTCAGAATGGACAATAAATCCGTAACCTTTTTTTAGGACCATTTGGGCAAGCTGGTTTTTAAACGGAAAGCCTTCATGTGGAAGTACATTGTGGCAAAGGAATATAGTTTTAATGCTTTTTTTGAGATGACGAAGAATTGACCAATAACAGGGGGCAAACCAAGGATGCCACCATTGTACTATTACTAAATCTGGCATCAATTGATTGATTTCCTTTGCCGTCTTTAGCCAGGTAAATGGATTGATCGTGTTGATGATATATTTTACAGGTTCAACTGAAAATGTTTTGTTCTCATAATCACGCTGCTCGTGCTTATAAAGAATTTTCGGATACTGCATGGAAAATGAATAAACCGATACTTCATGTGCTTGTTGCAGATTCTTGCACAATGCTCCGGTATATTGGGAGATTCCGCCCTTAAATGGGTATACCGGCCCAATCATTGCAATTTTCATACTTCATTTTCCTCTTTTTTTGTTTCTTCATTTATCTTTTCTATGCCATATTCTGCTCTTCTGGCATGATACTGTACATCTTCCAGTATTTTCCTTTCGGCCGCGATGGTATCACTGAGGATTCCTACTACATAAGTCATGAAACCCATCATCAGTAGTGTGCTAGCCAAGATCAAAGACTGCACATGGCCGCCTGCATTGCCTTGGAACAAGTAAACCAGGAATCGAATTCCTAGAATAATGCCAATACAAAACGGAATGGAACCAAGTGCACTGAAAAAGGCTAGAGGTTTATACATAACATAGGTTCGCAAAATGGTGAGCATAGATTTTTTGACATAACCCAACATGCTATGGAATAAGCGGCTCGGGCGCAACTCACCGTTAGTTCTAATGGGAACGGAAATCATAGGAATTCGTTCTCTGCCTGCCTGGACAATTGTTTCCAAGGTATAGGTATACTCATTGGTCACGTTCATACGCATTGCTGCTTCTCGGCTGAACGCACGGAAACCGCTGGGTGCATCGGGTATATCTGATTTGGATGCCTTCCGCACAACCCAGGAACCAAAGTGCTGTAGCTTTTTCTTAAGTGGAGAAAAATGCTCTGTTTGGTCTATGGGGCGTGCACCGATGACAATATCGCTTTTTCCTTCTAGAATGGGTCGTACAATGGTTTCAATATCTTCACCACAGTATTGATTATCTGCATCGGTATTCACGATGATATCTGCGCCATTCCTCAGGCAAGCATCTAGACCGGCCATAAATCCCTTCGCAAGGCCGCGGTTTTTTGTGAAATTCACGACATAATTTACACCCCAACGTCTTGCTACTTCAACCGTTTTGTCATGACTTCCGTCATTAATAATCAGATATTCAATGGTGTCGATGCCATCAATGGATTTGGGCAGGTCGTTCAAAGCAATTTCTAGAGTTTCTGCCTCGTTGTAGCACGGAATCTGGATTATGAGTTTCATGGACGATAACCCCCTTGTTTTTGTTTTCTAGACATGTAGTAGAACAAATAAGTAACTATATAATTTATGCTTTATTCATCATCAACAAATTCGATATAATCGATACAGCATCCAAGCTGTCGGGAATCTGACGTATTTATAACTTGTGATGATATACAAAATGTTATTTCTACTGCGCATGGAGGTATATCATCTAATATTTCGCTCATCTCAAGTTGAATGGTACGGAATCCAGTGCTTTTTACGTTTTCGGAATATACTGTTTTATTATTTATCTTCACATCTACGATCGTTTCGTGATCCCTTTGTCCTAACAATGGCACCCAATATTGTATACGAAGATATTGTTGATTATCATATAATAACACTATTCGTGACTGCTTTTTAACCCATCTCAGGTCGTTATTGGCTTCATAGGCATAGAATCCAGACAAATACTCATAATTGTCTTGCTTATGGAATGAACTAACCGTAACGTTTTCATAATCTATCTCTTCAAATTTATCTAGATTATCTTTTATTCCATCTATGTTTTCAATCTTTAGCAGTACAATGTCTTTTCCGTCATCATCCGGGAACCATTCTCGTATTGTGACTATTCCATTATTGTTTCTGACGAAGTTCACAAAAGCCTGTATCGGTTCGTGGAATGCGTGTACATCACCATCTGTGATTTCCCGATAAGTGTACTCTGTTCCACTCCCATCAGAATAATATGCAGGAACATATAATACGGAATCATCAAGTGTAGGGAAAAAGGATTCAAAATAAAGATTCCTTTCATCGTTTGTCTTGCTTATAATGGCAAAAGTAATATCTCTTGTTTTGTATTTTCCTTTGTTCAGGAAATAAAACTGAGAAGAAAATCCCCATTCAACAAACAACGTGTTTGTGTCATTTATATAGGGGTCATCGCGAACATAGTCTACTAAATCAAATATCTTCTCCGTAAAATACCCATTGCCATTGCTCTCTATATCCTTATTAACACTTATACCGCATTGGTAGAGGTTAAATGACAATACGATTATTGCTATTACAGAAACACATTTTTTATTTATTCCAAGTTTAGTAGATAACAGCCATAGGCCAACGCTGACTGTTATACATAGATAGATTACAATATAAGTAAGATGATGAGAGTTCTCTGAATTGGGAGAAACCAACATAAAAGCAAAGGAAACCACAGTTGCGATCAATGGAGTAAAATACTTTTTTTTCTTTTGAAACGTTCCTTTTCTGATGACCTTAATTAAATATAATATATAAATTAGCAATAAAGCCAAAAGCAAATACAAATATATTTGGGATAAGGGTTCAATACAAGCAATATAAGATCTAATCTTAGACCCAAAAGAAGCAAATAGACTTGAGGTTTTTCTACCATCAATTGCGTTTGCGTTATACTTATCTAGACGGAACAAATAATTAATCAACGTCATCAAGGAGGGGAACCCCTTGGCAACATTGTAAGCAACAAAATGAAATAGCCCCAAGACAATTCCGCAAAGTGATACAAGTATGTTTTTGATGCTTTTGATGAATGACAGGCTTTTGGCAGGATAAAATAAAATGGCTGTAAAAAGTGCACCTCCAACAATCCATAATGAATAAAATAGAACATTTATCAACAAAGCAAAAGAAAAAACGCCGAGAAACAGATAGATTCTTTTACCGGTTTTTTTATAATGTTTCAAAAAGTTAAAGCCAATTATCAGAAAGTACCCATACATTACTGTGGCCCAACCATAACGTATAAATGGGAATAGCATTGGACATACAGCTATGAAACATGCTGACAAGACGGCTACGAACAGGTTCTTCTTTTTGAAGAAAAAGTATACTAGTATTTCAAGCCCGGCTGTGTAAGCAATATATGAATAACGAAGAGCTAAAAGATTACTTCCGAACAAAAAGACGAGTACACCGGGTAGTAAACTTGCTGTTGATATATACTCTTTATACATAATGGGGTAACGAACACCCCCGATTATTAACGAGTAAATAGACTGATTATAAGGATAAACGTCGTTATTGAGCATGGGAAAAAGATTATTTAGCCGATAAACCTCATCATATTCCATTCCATAATTGGTGTTTCCGCGAAATAAAAATAAGTTTATAGAAACAATAAGGATAACAACACCTATTGTTATTGCTGCCTTTTTGTTTTTCTGTACCCAGACAACTAATGTGTTCATTACTATTTCCTCATGCTTCTGCATTTTCATTTAACTACAAGGTCTTGTTGCGGGAGGATCGAATCAATGCTTGCGGGTAGTTCCTACTTGTATGATAGTTCATCTACAAGGGATCATTCATGCTTTTCTCACCGCGAGATTATTAATAATATACTGACATGATTATGCCATGTGAATCATTTGCTGGCATCTATATTGATGCTTTGGGAAGATTGAACCATTTCATTAATCAATGCCCGATCGGACATTTTTTCCCGTATTTTTACATTATTACTATATCATAATAAGATATGTTATTCAAGTTTTATTGACATATCATTAGAGCCTTGTATGATGCCTGTCCATATAGACAATTCGGTTTTCTTGTGATAATATTATTATGGGTTTT
>CACYDC010000113.1 GCA_902773025.1 uncultured Ruminococcus sp. | reverse complement strand
GGCGACGGCAACAGCACAAAGCTGGTCAAAGACGTGATGACCACCGTCAACCAGATCTCCGAAGGCGTCGGACTGGATATTCCGGGACTGGTGAATAAGATCATGCCGGAAAAAGAGTAAAAGATATAAATCTGAATGTATAAAAAAGGGATTGCCCTTATTAGAAGGCTTCGCTTCAAATAAGGCAATCCTTTTTCAATAATCAGAGTTTTGAGTAAGATGTGGGAAAACAGATAGTCCTGTTATTTGTTTCAGGAAATATTAATTGATCTGTCAGCATCTCCTGCGAAGTTTACCAGATTCTGGACCATTATAATGATCGAAACAATAAAACAGAATAACAGTGCGGTAAAAGTCCTCAAATTTGAAGCAAAGAGTGTCGGCGACAGCCCCATCATCACCCGAGTTCCGAATCCCGTTACAAATAAGCCCAAAAGGGTTATGCAAAGGTTACGGTCAGATTCCCTAAGTACAAGGATGGATAACAATATCAGCAGCAGGATCAAAATGCTCAAAAATAAGCTTTCCGGATGTTTATAAAACTGGTCAAAATCAGGAAGTCCGAAGCCATAAGAAGGATAGATTATGAATTTATGGAATTCGCTCATAACCTCAATGAAAACGAGAACCGCAATGAGCATCGCGGAATAAATGGCCTTCTTTCTGCTGCGAACAAAAACGACAGCTGTAAGGACCAGACAGTATATCCGAAACAATGTTATATGTTCAAAGAATATATAGGCGAAAGTCGTTGTCATGCCCTTATAGATTTTAAACGGCAGGCTCCAACCCGCGAACTGAGGCAGATAAGCAGTTATTTCATTGGTTGTTGCTGTTCTTACAATATGGCCCGGAGTATTCATCATAAAAATAAACAGGATCAAAGTGAAGACCAGATAAAAACATGAAACTCTGAACAGCTTTAAAAATTCGAAATTATGATCAATAATCAGTTGTTTGCCTGATACCACTGCCGCAATAAGAAATACAGCGATCCCAATAATGGCTGTCTGTTCATGATTTGAAGCATAAATGAGCCCAATGACTGAAATAATAAAAGTCAATATATGGATTTTTGGCTTGTTTTTACTGATTTGAATAAGCGGGGTAATTCCCAACAACAGAGCTACGATCGTATATATGTAATTTGTTGTTGTAGCAATAAATCCAGCCGATGCCATAAACGAAAAAACAGGAAACAGCACGATAAGGACAGAACAAACCGTAAGCATTTTTAGAGTCCTATCGGTAAAAAGGGTCCATAATTTTATCAGCAGAAGAACATATACTGCGATATCAAAGATCTTCCACCACGAAAATGGCATAATATAAAAAATGAAAGCTAAGCCATCAGTTAAAAATCTTCCGTTTCCATAGTATCTTGATGTAAAGCCTACCTTTACAGCAGCTAAACTCCTGCCATAGGCAACAATATTTCTCCAATCATCAGAAATAAGCGTCATCTGATCATGAAAGAGGTAAAGAAAAAAACAGAAGAAGAACAAAATTATAAAATATCTAACGACGATTAAAAACCTGTCTTTCAAGCGTTCAGGAGCTTTCAGCATGATAAACAGCGAAAAAACCTCTGCTATCGCTGCCAAAACGCCGATCACTCTGATGACTTCCGAATGCTTTGGCATGCGGATACAGCGGGTCACCAGATCCCGCTCCAATTCTTCTCTATTAATAAAGAACCGGTGATCAGGAAGAGAATTAATACCGCTTGTCAAAAATGTCAATCCACTAGTCGGACTGCTGCTTGAGGTAATTATTACAGTTATCGTTTCACTTTCAGATGGAATATCTTCCGGGAAAAGGAAGTCGACAAATTCATTATTATGAAGTTCGAAGCCCGGAATCGTCTTGTCAATATAAACCACTCCGGTTTGTTTTCCAATTCCCCGAACATTAAGTTCACCTGATACTTTATGCCCATAGGTGGAAATCAAAAATGAGTACCCAAGATATCCATTTTCATAGGGAAGATCCTGTACAATAGTAACCCCTTCTGTTATTTCACCGCAGTTATCCCGACCGCCCTGGGTAAGATACTTATAGATTGCGGAAGCTGCTGTATAAAAACAGAAGACCGATGATCCGATCAGGATAACACTCAAGAGGAACAGACAGACTGCTTTTTCTGTACGACTGATCATAATTCTCACTCCTAAATAATGACATTTCAGAAGAGCGTCGCCTGTTCCGGGTCGGACATGCCGGTCTCCTGTTTCGGCTTTTCAGCCGGTTTAGGGGCCGGTTTTTCCGCCTTCGGCTTCGGTTCGGGCATATCTGCCGGAGATTCATCCTTCGGGGAT
>CACYDC010000112.1 GCA_902773025.1 uncultured Ruminococcus sp. | reverse complement strand
GACAGCCCGGGCACCGGGCCGAAGCGAACGGAATCGCGAACACGACAGCCCGGGCACCGGGCCGAAGCGAACGGAATCGCGAATCGACTGCGGAGGCACTCCGCCGGAAGAATTTTATTGATTTTTTGATAATAAAATAGTATTATATATTGTAGTAGGGCTGAATAGTGTTACGTTTAAAATTATTTGATTATTCCGGGAGGGAAAATTATGTCAGAAGAAATGAATAACAGATACGAAGATAATGAAATGCCGAGAATAGGGGAAAACCCTGAGCTTATGAGAGAAAGAAAACGCTGGGGGTTTCTCGGCTTGCCGTGGACCTTTACTAAGTATATTCTTACAAGTAAAAAAATAATAATACAAAAAGGATTTTTCCGCAGTGTCGAAAATGAAATACTTATGTACAGAGTTATAGATATGACACTGTCAAGAACTTTGTTTCAGAAAATGTTCGGACTGGGTACACTTGTCGTTTATTCCCATGATAAAACTACTCCTGAACTTGAGGTTAAAAATATTAAGCATATCCGTGAATTCAAGGAGGTGCTGTCAGAGGCTGTTGAAAAAGACAGGATGCGTATGAAAATGCGTCAGAGTGAGATCGTGGATGGTTTACATGATTTCGGCGATCATGACGATGGTATCGGTTTTTGATCATACGTATACGGCCTGGTATTAAAGGAGGGTTCGTATGAGTAAAATGATCCTCAGAGAATTCAGAAAAATCGTTTGTATTGCCTTCGCGGCAGCTGTATACGGCTTTTCTCTTGCTAATTTTCTACGCCGCGGAGGATTGCTCGCCGGCGGATTTACGGGTGTATCACTCCTTTCACAGCATGTGCTTTTGAAATTCTGCGGCGTATCGCTTCCGCTTAGTGTGATATATATACCGCTCAATGCCATTCCGGCAATTATCAGCTTTAAATTTATCGGTAAAAGGTTTACGGTATATTCGCTTATAATGATCGTTCTGTCCTCGTCTTTTGCTGATATTATGCCGGATCTTCACCTTACCGATGATATCCTGCTCTGCGCTGTTTTCGGAGGTATTATAAACGGTGCGGCTATAGCAATTTGTCTGCTTAATCATGCGACAAGCGGCGGTACCGATTTTATTTCTATATTTATCTCCGAACACTATGGCAAGGATTCGTGGAATTACATATTTGCGGGAAATGTTATTGTGCTTGCGCTTTCGGGTGTGCTGTTCAACTGGACAAGCGCAATGTATTCGATAATCCTTCAGTTCTGCTCGACAATGATAATACAATTGCTGTACAGACGCTATCAGAAGCAGACTCTCTTTATAATCACTGAAAAGCCGGATGAGATATATGATGTTATTCATGAATGTACCAATCATGACGGTACTCTTTTCAAGGGGATAGGACTGTATAAGGGACAGGAACGCAGAATGATCTATTCTGTCGTTTCCTCGGACGAGATCCGCCGCGTTGTAGCAAAGATCAAGACTGCGGATCCCGGCGCATTTATAAATATTGTTAAGTCCGAGGAGGTTATGGGTAATTTTTACCGCAGACCGAATAACTGATCCGTCTTGAAGAAATATCGCCTTATTTTGTTTTTGGCTTTTTGAATATCGACATTGTGTACGCGAAAAAAATTGCGGCGGCAATGCCGGCAGAACAGGCAGTAAGACCGCCGGTGAGAATTCCGATGATGCCACCGGAGGCGACTTCTTCTTCGATTCCCTTTGCGAGAGAATAGCCGAAGCCTGTCAACGGGACAGTTGCGCCGGCGCCCGCAAAATCAACGAGCGGTTCGTATATTCCGACTGCTGTCAGCGCTACTCCGGCCGTTACATAAATAACAAGTATCCTTGCCGGTGTCAGCTTTGTCTTGTCAATCAGTATCTGCGCGATAACGCATAATATCCCTCCGACTGCAAAAGCGTATAAATATTGCATATTTTCACTCCTTTGTAATAGGGTTCTCTGCGTTTTTGATTCTTATTCATACAGCTTTGATTTTTTTCGTAAGGCGGCAGAATTGTCTTTCACCACTTTTCTCCACTAAAGAGTGATTTTTCGCCTAATCGTGCAATGATTACTTGCTTTTGACAGGATTTCAATGCATATTGTCACCATGAATATGCATTCGGCAACCATTTTTGTTTATTTCAACATAGAAGTAATTTTTTTTTACAGGAATATTGATAAAATAATTATAAAAAAAGCCTGATATGCCTTGCTTTTTGCGGCGTATTAGGCTATAATAATATAGCCGGGTGGTGAAGTGTGCAACATTGTGGCACTTTTACCCTGGATTTTCAAATTTTTGTATGGCCAAGCGGTGAATTTTATGTTAATAGGTACTTATCAACATAATATAGACTCTAAGGGCAGGGTCATTATTCCGGCTAAGTTCCGTGAGGAGCTTGGCGATGTTTTCTATGCCACTAAGGGTAAAGACCATACAATTATGATCCTTTCTAAAGAGGGTTGGGAAAAGCTTGGCGAAAGTCTTGCTTCAAAACCTTCAGCTACAGTTGTAAAGCTCAAGCGTTTCTTTTTTTCGAGCGCGGTGGAGCTTGTTCCCGATAAGCAGGGAAGAGTACTGCTGTCACAGGACCTTCGTTCATATGCGGGACTGGATAAGGATGTCGTTATAAACGGCGCAGGTTCACAGGCGGAAATATGGGATGCGGCAAAATGGGATGAGTATAACAGTGATCTGTCTGATGATGATGTGTACGATATCATGAGTACTCTTGGTCTGTGATGAGGTGATGCTATGGAATTTTCGCACAGACCGGTGCTTTTTCAGCAAACAATTGATTCACTCCGGGTCAGACCGGACGGTATATATCTCGACGGCACAGCAGGAGGCGGAGGACATTCTTCCGGGATACTGCAAAGACTTGGAAAAAACGGCAGACTGATCTGCGTCGATCAGGATCCTGATGCAATAGAAACGCTGAATGAACGCTTTGGCAGTGATGAACGTGTAACTGTAGTAAAATCAAATTTTTCGGAAATTTCGTCGATAATAGAAAATCTTGATGTGCATGGGCTCGATGGTGTTTTACTTGATATAGGAGTGTCATCTCATCAGCTTGATAGTGCAGAAAGAGGATTTTCATATCATAATGATGCGCCGCTTGATATGCGAATGAGTCAGAGCGGAACAACAGCGGCTGAGCTTGTGAATACATTGTCTTTTTCACAGCTTGCGCATATTCTCTCTTCGTTCGGTGAGGAAAAATATGCAAAAAATATCGCGCGCGCAATAGAAAGAGAAAGAGCGCTTGCTCCGATCGAAACAACGGTCAGACTTGCCGAAATAGTAAAGTCGGCATATCCGGCTTCAAAACGCCATGATAAGCACCCTGCAAGAAAAACCTTTCAGGCATTGAGGATTGCAGTGAACGGCGAACTTGACAGACTTTCCGAAGGACTTGATAATGCGTTTGCATCGCTGAAGATCGGCGGTGTGCTGTCAGTGATAACATTTCATTCTCTCGAGGACAGAATGGTAAAGCAGAGAATGGCAAAATGGTGTGAGGGATGTATCTGCCCGAAGGATTTTCCGATATGCGTTTGCGGCAGAAAGCCTTCTGCAAGACTTTGTACAAAAAAGCCGGTCGGGGCTGACATTGAGGAACTGGAGGAAAATCCTCGCAGCAGAAGCGCAAAGCTCAGAAGCTGCGAAAGAATCGCAAAGGAAATACATTGAGGTAATAACCTTGTTTGAATGAATATATAAGGAGAGAATCGTTTTGGCAGGTGAGAACAGAAATCTTGCATACGATCTGACACGCTTTGAGGAAAGCGAAGAAATATTGATGTCAAGCGCCGGCAAGAAGTCAAAGAAAAAGAAAAAGAGCGGACAAATAATAAATATAAGCCAGGGTTCTTCTGCTAGGGCCCAGAGAAGAAAAAGAAATCCGTTCATAATATTCAGCGTATTGCTGCTTACGGTCGTACTGGCAGGCGTAGCAATAATGATGGTGCATTTCAGCGCCCAGATAAATGAACTTAATAATCAGATAACTGAAAAAAATAAAAGATTGACAGAGCTTCAGAATGAGGAAGCGCAGTATCAGCTTCAGATAGACAGTAAAATGACGGACTCGTTTGTAAAGGATTATGCTGAAAAGAAGCTTAATATGTCACCGATGAAGAAGGCGCAGAAGCAGTTTATATCACTGTCTGACGGAGACAGCGGAACTGTTTTTGAGGATGACAGCTCAAAAAATATTATTTCGACGGTAATGGAAGCATTCAACAGTGTGTTTATGTAAAAAACGGCATATGAAATTATCATAAGCCGGCTATATGATTAATATATTAACACAGCAGGACTGCACAAAAGAGGATGGTAACAGAAGCTCGGTCTATGACGGGCAGAGAGCAGGCTTACGCTTGCGCTTGCATCAGATCGTCACTCTTTTGGTGCAGTTATATTTGCTGTAAAAGGCTGCTTGACTGTCAGAAGAATAATGAGAAGGGAGAAAAGGCTATGGCTAAAAAAGGTGCTGCAGTAACATTGTGGCGAAGGTCCACGATAACAATGATAATCATAATATTTCTCGGTTTCGGCACGGTAATAGCCAGACTTTTTTATTTGCAGGTCTTTAAGGCTGAGGAACTTCAGAAAAAGGCAGTAGAACAGCAGCTTCATGATACGACAGTTGCTGCGAAAAGAGGAAATATCTACGATTGCGGAGGAAATATTCTTGCGCAGAGTATAACAGCCTGGGATATAGTCCTTGCGCCGGCAGAATTTGATGATGATGACGAAAAAAGCAGAACGATAGTTGCAGAGGGTCTGTCAAAGATACTCGGAATGGATAAGGATGATCTGCTGAAAAAGACACATGAAAATTCATACTATGTGATTCTGAAGAAAAAGGTCGATGCGGATCTCAAGGATAAGGTGCTTGAATTCAGTAATAAAATATATGAAGAAAATAAGATTGGCGGAGTTGTACAGCTGATAGAGAATTATAAAAGATACTATACCCATGATAATTTTGCAGGGGCTTTGCTCGGGTTTGTCGGAAGTGATAACCAGGGTCTTTCGGGAATAGAATATGAATATAATGAAGAGCTTAACGGAAATGCCGGACGTATTGTGATCGCGCAGGATGCTCAGAATAATCCGCTGCCTTATCAGTATGAGCAGAAAATCGAGGCGGCAGACGGATATAGTCTTGTTCTGACGATAGATGAGAATATACAGAGTATAATGGAAAAGTATTTAAGGGAAACAATACGTGAATTTCATGTTGCAAACAGAGGATGCGCAATTATGATGAACGTAAAGACGGGGGCAATACTCGGATTTGCCTGTGAGGATTCCTTTAACCCCAACGATCCTTATACCATAGCGGATAAAAATAAGCAACAAGAGATAGATGAGCTTCCTGAGGATAAACAGGACGAGGCTTATAATAAGGCGCTTAATGCACAGTGGAGAAATAAGGGCGTGAGTGATACCTATGTTCCTGGTTCTGTATTCAAGATGGTCACAGCGTCTGCGGTACTTTCCGAAGGAAAGGTAAAGGTGACCGATCATGCGTTTGAATGTGACGGATCCTATGTTCCATATGAAGGCGCGAGACCGATAACCTGCTGGGACTCGACGGGACACGGTTCAGGACAGACTGTTGCAGATGCGCTGTGCAATTCATGCAACCCGGCCTTTATGCAGATGGGTAATATGCTCGGCAGAGAAAAGTTTTATGAATATTTCGTTGCATTCGGATTTTCTGAAAAAACCGGCATTGATCTTCCAGGAGAAAGCGGAAGCGTATTCTTCCATCATGAGGGAGAACCGGCAGGAATGGGACTTATGGACCTTGCAGTTTCATCATTCGGACAGAACTTCAAAATCACACCGATACAGATGGTAACAGCCTGCTCGGCAATCGCAAATAAGGGAAAGCTTATGCAGCCTCATATAGTATCACAGATCGTTGACAGCAAGGGCAATGTTGTAAAGGCAACCGAACCGGTCGTAAAGCGTCAGGCAATAAGCGAAAATGTGGCATCGGAGCTTTGCAGTATGCTTGAAAGAAATGCAAAGTCCGGAGGCGCTACAAACGGATATGTTGCCGGATACAGGATCGGAGGAAAAACAGGTACATCCCAGAAGATAGTGGATGAGGAAGGAAAAGAAACAAAGGATTATATTGCGTCGTTCTGCGGAATCGCGCCGTGTGATGATCCGGAAATCGCGCTGCTTTGCTATTTTGATACGCCTGATCCGGATATTAACTATTACGGTTCGGCAGTAGCAGGGCCGTGCTTCAGAAATATTATGACAGAGGTCCTTCCGTATCTGGGAATAGAAAAGGTTTATTCCGATGACGAAATGGAACAGCTTGAATCAACAGTAGAAACCTTTACCGATACAGATGTTTCAGACGCAAAGAAAAAGGTTGAACAGGCCGGACTTAAGGCAGAGATAGTCGGCGAGGGCAAGACGGTTATCGGACAGAATCCGCCGGCATATTCAAGTATCCCTAAGGGCGGTACGGTCGTGCTTTATACAGATGAGCAGAGCAAGAACCAGAAGGTAAAAGTTCCGGATTTCAGCAACTGCAGTCTGAGTGATGTAAATTATCTTGCATCACTTAATAACCTTAATGTGTGTATTGTGGGTTCTTCGATGGGAGAAAGCCAGACGTATGTAAAATCACAGGATATAAAGGCAGGTACTGAGGTGGAACCTTATACAGTGGTGACGGTAGTGTTTAATCAGGATAACAGAATAATGTGATTACAAAAGAGGTGTGTAAAATGACGAACAGGATCAAGACAGTCCAGAACCCGAGACTGATCCTGCTTGCGTGTGAAAATTCCGCAAGACTGGCAGATATAATATCAGATATACTGAATTACTGCTCATATAATACGTGTATTGATGATTTTTCGCAGAATACGGATTTTATTATAGAAAACGGAAGCTGTAAACAGGAATGTCCCGAAAACGTTATTGAGGACACCGTTTTGTTTGACGATAAATCTGAGCTTACAAAAGAGGCGCTTTCGTCGTTCAGGGAAAGGGTCGCAAAATATGAGGACGCAATGGAAATGTTCGGCGAGGAAAGCGATAAGGTGATAACATTTTCATCTGAGAATTACGGCGCGGATGTTGCCTGCCGCAATTACAGCAAAAACAGCGGTACGGCTTCGTTCGGACTTGTGGGTAATGGAATTCTGAGCAGAGTCAATATCATAGACGGAAAATATACCGTTGATGAAATTCTTGCTTGTACGGGTGTATTACTGGCGACAGGAATGCCGCTTGCATCAATACTTGGCTTCTTCGATTATGAGGAATGAAGATAAAACAGCGGAAATGAAAGGTGGATGTTACAATGGCAGGTATCTGGACGCTCATAGCTGCGGCCGCATCATTTTTGATATCGGGGGTAATGGGGCTATGGCTTGTACCTTTTCTGAGAAAGCTTCATTTTGGACAGACAATTCTTGAGGATGGACCGAAATGGCATAAGGGTAAACAGGGAACACCGACAATGGGCGGATTTATGTTTATTGCCGCAAGTATCATTACAACAGTTGTCTGTGTTATATTGTACAACATGACAGGCACAAAGAATGGTATTCTTCCTGAAACAACACTTCAGAATGCAAAGGTATACGGCGGATTGTTTATGGCAGCGGCATTCGGCGCAATAGGCTTCCTTGATGATTACGTAAAGGTCGCAAAAAAGCGCAACCTCGGACTTACTCCGAAGCAAAAGCTTGCTCTCCAGTTTTTTGTAGCAATAGCTTATCTTGCAACAATGTATCTTTTCGGAGAGGATACAAAAACCTATATTCCGTTTGCAGGCATGGTTGATATAGGAATACTGTACTATCCGATTGCTTCTATTTTTATTGTCGGAATAGTCAATGCAGTAAACCTTACGGACGGTATTGATGGACTGGACGGGTCAATAACATTTTTTGCGGGGATATTTCTTCTGCTGATTTCAGGCTATACTGCAAGAATAGGACTTTCAGTGATGTCAGCTGCTATAGCCGGAGGATGTCTTGGCTTTCTGCTGTGGAATTTCAATCCGGCAAAGACTTTTATGGGAGATACTGGCTCCCTCTATCTCGGAGGTTACCTTTGTGCGATAATGTTCGGGCTTGACAAGGAAATTCTTCTGATACTTGTCGGATTGGTCTATATTGCAGAGATGTTTTCTGTAATATTGCAGGTGACTTATTTCAAGCTTACCCACGGTAAAAGGTTATTTAAAATGAGTCCGATACATCATCATTTTGAAATGTGCGGATGGTCGGAGGTTAAAATCGTAGTGGTATTCAGTATTATAGAAGCTGTGTGCAGCGCAGGCGCATTTGCTCTTGTGATATTCGGCAGCTGATTTGAAAAGAAAATGAACAGACGCGGACAGCGTTTTTGAAATGACTGTTTTGAGAAAGGAGTTGAACATGATTGAGCCGTAATGCATCACCGGCAAGAAAATTGCCGTCAAGGCCGCAGTCCTCTGAGGAAAAAAGGGAAGCGGAATTAAAAGATTTCCCCGGCGGCAGGGGTTTGAAAAAAGTTAAAAACAGAATCAGATTATTTTCAGTCAGGCTCGGCATGGATATGATGTTCCTGTTTTTTGTTATGGTGCTTGTTATAATAGGTATCATAATGATGTATTCAGCAAGCTATCCTTCAGCACTGCGTTATGAAGATAACAGTCAGAAATATTTGATAAGTCAGAGTATTTTTGCGGTCGTAGGATTTGTGATAATGATCGCTATATCATATTTTGATTATCATCATCTTCATTTCCTCGCACCGTTTATATATCTGATTGGCCTTGGATTACTGGTAGTTGTACTTGCCAGTCCCGGCGATCCCAAAAGATGGATAAATCTCGGAAGCTTCGGTTTTCAGGCATCAGAGGTAGCAAAGTTTGCGCTTATACTTGCGCTTGCCGACTGGTCATCAAAGCATTTCAGGGATATGCATACTTTTAAAATCGGGGTTTTGCCTCCTGTGATAATGCTTGTGCTGTATGTATTTTTTCTGGCGCTGGAGCCGCATTATTCGGGAATTGTAATAATGCTTCTGCTTTCTGCGGTAATGATGTTTATCGGAGGAGTAAGGATAAGATATTTTATAATTGCCGGTGTGCTTTGCGCATTGGCAATAGGCTATCTTGTTGTAACAAATCAGCTCGGCTACGCAATGCAGCGTCTTGACGGCTGGGGTCAGGCTCTGACATACACAACAGAGGATATGTGGCAGCAGACTTATCAGACAAGGAATTCCCTTTATGCGATAGGATCGGGCGGTGTATGGGGTCTCGGACTCGGACAGTCAAGGCAGAAATATATGTATATACCTGAGGCGCAGAACGACTTTGTATTTGCGGTCGTTTGTGAAGAACTCGGATTGACGGGAGCAATTCTTATAATGCTTCTTTTTGTTTTGCTTGTATGGAGAGGAATAACGATTTCTATGAGGGCAAATGATCCGTTCGGTTCAATGCTCGGTACGGGGCTTTCAGCTCAGATAGGTATACAGGCGATACTGAATATACTGGTTATAACCGACTGGCTGCCAAACACAGGTATAAGCCTTCCGTTTTTCAGCTATGGAGGTACGTCGCTGATAATGCTTCTTGCGCAAATGGGTATAGTCTTGTCGATTTCACGAACATCAAATCTTGAAAAGGTATAGGTGGATATTATGAAAGTACTATTGGCCGGAGGGGGAACAGCAGGTCATATAAATCCTGCATTGGCAATAGCTGACTATGTAAGACAGCGTCAGCCGGATGCCGAAATATTGTTTATAGGAAAAACCGGCGGTATGGAAGAAAGACTTGTACCGCAGGCAGGCTTTGAATTCAGAGGAATAAGTGTTCAGGGCTTCAGCAGAAAAATGACTCCGTCCGGGATAAAGAATAATATTATAACTGTGAAAAAAGCAATAACCGGCGGAAGAGATGCGAAAAAAATAATTCAGGAATTCAAGCCTGATATATGTGTCGGAACAGGAGGATATGTCAGCGGACCTGTTCTCAGGGCGGCATCAAAGCTTGGAATACCGACGATAATCCATGAACAGAATGCATTTCCCGGTGTTACAAATAAAATGCTCGCAAAGCATGCCGACAGAGTAATGCTTGCTATGCCGGCGGCAAAAAAGCATTTCAAGGGTAATCCTAAATTTGTGGAAACAGGAAATCCGGTACGCAGCGCTATAATAAGCTGTGAACGTGAGGAATGCCGCAGGGAGCTTGGACTTGATGAACGTCCGGTAATACTTTCGTTCGGCGGAAGTCTTGGCGCAAGAATCATAAACGAATCTCTTGCAGATATTATCTCGCGAAGCGCAAAGGACGGAAAATATCAGCATATACATGCATATGGCCAGTACGGAAAATGGTTTCCGGATCTGCTTGCTGAAAAGGGAGCTGATCTTGAAAAAGCGAAAAATCTGGATATAAGGGAATATATAAATAATATGCCGACCTGCCTTGCAGCGGCTGATGTTGTGATAGCGAGGGCCGGCGCAATTACAATAAGCGAAATACAGGTGAAAGGAAAGCCTTCTATATTGATCCCTTCTCCGAATGTAGCAGAAAATCACCAATTTCATAATGCAATGTCACTTGTTGAAAAGAACGCGGCAGTTATGATCGAAGAAAAGGATCTTACACCCGAGAAATTGACTGAAGAAATTGATAAGCTTGCAGGTGATCCCGAAAGACTCAGAGAGTATTCTGAAAATGCAGCGAAAATGGCAGTATCAGACGCTGCAAAAAGGATATATGTGGTAATGATCGAGGTTCTTTCTACATCCGGCAGCAGATGAATCCTTTGCAGTGAATATCCCGCGGATTCATTGACAGCGCCGTGATCATAAATCAAGAAAACAACAAGGATCCGACGGAGGAATGAAAAATGAAAGAAAAAACCTCCGGCAGCGGTAATGGAAAAAAACAGAAGGATAACAGATCTTCTTTTGCATCATCCGCTAATAAAGATGGTTCAAAAAGAATCATAAACAAACCTGCGCCATCAAGCGCAAGCGGAAAAAACTCAGGACCGAAGCCGAATGGAAAAACAAATAAAAAAGAGCTTCCTTCCGGGGAAGCGCAAAGCATCAGACAGGATCAGAAGCTCAGGCCTGTAAAAAGCCGTATTGATCAGATGACATCCGATAGTTCTGATGACCGGATGTCAGACAGAAGCATAAAGGATAAGAAAAATAATAAGAATAAAAAACCGAAAAAGCAGAAGGACCTCAAACCGCTTGCTCCGCCTAAGGAGCCTGTAAAGCCGTATGTAAGGAAATTCAGAAAATTTCTTCTTGCTGCGGCAACGATAATAGTTCTTCTTGCAATATGCATAGTTCTGTCGCTTACTGTTTTTTTTAAGATAGACGAAATCATTGTTACAGGCGAAACGAGGTATGACAAGTCGAAAATAATAAGCGCTTCGCTGATAAATAAGGGCGATAATCTTCTGCTTTGCAATACATCCGACGGTACAGAAAATATAATAAGGAAGTTTCCGTATATAGAAAATGTAGAGATAAAAAAACAGCTTTTTAACAAGATAAATATTCAGATAACAGAAGCTGAACCGTCATCTGTAGTTGAAAGTGACGGGAAATATATAGTACTTTCAAAAAGCGGCAAGATAATAGAGATAAATGACAAAAATACATATGAAAATATTCCGTTAATAATGGGCGCAAAGCTCAATAATGTCAAGCTTTGTTCAGATATCAGCTATGAGGATGAAAATCTGAAAAAGAATCTTGATTCGATCATAGAGATGATATCAAAGTATAGTGTGAGGAATGTACAGGTTATCGACCTTACAAATACTTCATCTATAATGCTTATACGTAAAAACGGATTTAAGATAAGGATAGGCAATTTTGAAAATATTGAATACAAAATAAAGACAGCGGCAAGTATTCTTTCCAATAATGTCAGAGATGATGCAAAAGGAACATTGGATGTTTCGTTGGCATCAGCCGAAGGAGGAAAGTCCTATCTGAAAATTGGTGAAGAATCGAGCAAGGTTGTACAGGAAAGTAAAAAGAATAAAGAAGAACCGTCTAAAAAGTCGTCAGATCAGGAAAGCAGTACCGGAGAAACCAACAATCAGAATGAAGCACAGGATGAAGGTATTTCAGGCGCAGACGAAACTGCTGAGCCGTCATATGATAATGACGAAAATACCTACGATGACGGCACCGGCGGGGAAGAAATCTACGATGACGGCACCGGCGGGGAAGAAATCTACGATGACGGCACCGGCGGAGAAGAAACTTACGATGACGGCACCGGCGGGGAAGAAACTTACGATGACGGCACCGGCGGGGAAGAAACTTACGATGACGGCACCGGCGGGGAAGAAACCTACGATGACGGCACCGGCGGGGAAGAAACCTACGATGACGGCGCAGGCGGGGAAGAAACCTACGATGACGGCACCGACGGAGAAGAAACCTACGATGACGGTTAGGAATATAATTATACTGATGATACTGACGAGTATTAAAAATTGTGGAAATGTACAAAAATTACGCTGAAAATCGTTCAACATGAATTAAGAATTATAAATATGGCGAAAATTAGCTCATATGTATTGAAATTTTCAGCGAAAAGTGGTACATTATTAAGTAGTTGTATAAAAATTATTAGATTTGGTTCGTGTATTATTGATTATACGGTCAATTTCCGGACAGGATCTGAAGGGAGTATTATAATGCCTTACGAATACGAAAGTAATGAAATTGATAACATTGTCAGCATTAAGGTAGTAGGTGTCGGCGGCGGTGGTGGAAATGCTATTGACCGCATGGTGGATTATGTTACAGGTGTGGAATTTATTTCTATAAATACTGATCAGCAGGCACTGAACCGTTCAAAGGCTACAATGAAAATGCAGATCGGTGAAAAGATCACTCACGGCAAGGGCGCAGGCTCCAAGCCAGAGGTCGGAGAGAAAGCAGCAGAGGAAAGCAAAGAGCAGATCGCTGAGATTCTCAAGGGCACAGATATGGTGTTCATTACCGCAGGTATGGGCGGCGGAACAGGTACCGGTGCAGCTCCGATAGTTGCTGAGGTTGCTAAGGAAATGGGTATTCTGACTGTCGGTATAGTTACAACACCGTTCCTTTTTGAAGGAAAGAGAAGAATGGAACAGGCTGAAAACGGAATCTCAAGACTCAGACAGCATGTGGATTCCCTTATTGTTATTCCTAACGAAAGACTTAAGCATATCAGTGAAGAAAAGATCACACTTCAGAATGCATTCCTTGCAGCTGATGATGTGCTTCGTCAGGGCGTACAGAGTATAACTGATCTTATCGTTATTCCGGGTATCGTTAATCTTGACTTTGCGGACGTTACTTCAGTTATGAAGGACGCAGGCTATGCGCTTATGGGCATAGGCGTTGCATCAGGCAAGGATAAAGCTAAGCTCGCTGCTCAGAATGCAATTTCGAGTCCGCTTCTTGGAACATCTATCCAGGGCGCAAAGGGTGTTATTGTAAATATCAAGGCATCACCCGATATCGGACTTGATGAGATACAGGAAGCATCTACTATGATTTCAGAGCAGGCAGATGAAAATGCGCTTATTATCTGGGGCGCAGCGCTTGATGAGGAAATGGAGGATACGATCAGCGTTATCGTTATCGCAACAGGTTTCCCGACAAGTGACAGCTATGTTCCGCTTTCAAAAAAGGATGATAAAAAGACAGCGCCGCAGTTCCAGTACGGCGCGCCTGTGACAAGACCTGATCCGAATCGTTTCAGTGCTGTTACAAGACCGCAGGATAAGCCGCAGCCAAAGGTTCAGCCGAGCTATAATCCGTTTGCTCCGGCACCGCAGCCGCAGGTTCAGACACAGCCGCAGGCTCCGAGTTATCCTAATGCAAATACAGCATATCCTAATGCTAATACAACATATCCGAACGCTAATACGTCAACACCGACACAGCAGACAAGACCTTCACAGCAGAAGTCTGCAAACGGTGATTCAGACGATTCATATATGGATATAATCTCTTTATTCAATAATAAATAAAAAATACAGTGAACTGCCGCAGAACAGAGTTTTGCAGCAGTTCATTTTGTGTGTAATGAACATTATTAGTCTGCAGTATTGCGTTTTCAGGCGGTAAATGATAAAATAAAAGGGAAACAGAAAGAAAAAGGTGATGTGAATGAAAACAAGGAATGTAATTGACCTGACGGATCTGACCTATAGCGAGCTTAAGGATATTATATTGCTTGCAAACAGGATCAAGGCTGATCCGGGGAAATATGCTGATGCGTGCAGAGGAAAGATACTTGCAACACTTTTTTATGAACCGTCTACCAGGACCCAGATGTCCTTTCAGACTGCGATGCTGCGGTTGGGAGGAACGATTATAGGATTTGATAATCCCCAGAATTCATCTGTAGCAAAAGGTGAAAGCCTGAAGGATACAGTAACGGTTATCGGAGGATATGCGGATATAATAGCGATCCGTCATCCGAGTGAAGGAACGGCAGCAGCTGCTGCGATGTATTCACCGGTACCGGTCGTAAATGCAGGCGACGGCGGACATCTTCATCCAACGCAGACACTGACAGATGTAGTAACGCTTTATAATGAGATCGGCAGACTTGACCACATGTGTATTGGTTTGTGCGGAGATCTGAAAAACGGAAGAACGGTACATTCGCTGATAAAAACCATGTCCACCTTTGAAGGAAACAAATTTGTACTTATTTCCACGCCTGAGCTTTCAGTACCGCAGTATATCAAGGATATCATTAATGCATCACGGTGTGATTATGTAGAGGTTTCAGGACTTGCGGAAGCAATGCCTGAGCTGGATGTATTGTATATGACAAGAATACAGCGTGAGCGTTTTAACAGCGAGGAAGAATATCGCAAACAAAATGGTGTTTTCGTACTTGATAAGGAAAAGCTTAAAGCTGCCAAGAAGACAATGAAAATACTGCATCCTCTTCCAAGAGTCGATGAAATTGATGTTGAAGTGGACTATGATGAGAGAGCAAAATATTTCGAACAGACAGTTTACGGAATGTACGGCAGAATGGCTCTTATCCTGACAATGCTGCAAAAGGAAGGCAAAAAACCGTCACCGAGAGTATTGCCTACTCATCCGTTTCACTGTAACAATCCCAGATGTATCACACAAACAGAAAAATACCTGCCTTCTGTATTTACAGAAGCCGGAGGAGATATGCTTCTTTGCCGTTACTGCGACGGAAGGACTCTTATTTATTAATAATAAAATGATCAAAACCCGGAGAATAAGGCTTCTCCGGGTTTTGCTGTCATCAGTATTATTCTGAAAATTATTTTGCGTTTTCTTTGTTGTCTTTTTTATCGGCAAGTTTTGCTGCTTCATCCACGACAGTATTGACAGTATTATTGACTGTATTCTGATCGACCTTGCCGGCAGCTATTTTGTTGACAGCACCGCTGACTGATGATTTTACGGTATTCTTGATGTTTTCGTCTTTGGCAGCACCGCTGACAGCGCCGCCTACTGTTGATTTAAATTGATCCATTAATCCCATAACCGAATCTCCTTTGTCTGATATTGACTATATTATAAACTCAAACCATTTCGTTGTCAAGGTATCATCCGGCTCTTGCATGGAAATCAACGTTCTTCTTCAGAATATTGGGACTCTGTCCCAAACCCTGCCGGAGGAAACCTTTTTTTGGAAAAAGGTTATCCCCCGGACCCCTTTTCAAAAAAACTTCTGTTTATGCAATTAAAAAGGTATAATTATTTGAAAATTGATTTCCTTGAGGCTCTTGTCAGGGATTTGTTATGTTATTAATGTCAGATTTAGTTTAGTATTGTTTCAGTCTGCAAGTTCTCTTTTTGGAGTAGCTTTAATGATGAATAATGTGTATGCGACAGAAATTACGATAGCGATAGCTGCCGTAACGATTTGTGCAGTATCTTTGCTTCCGAGAGTGTTTACAAGGAAGTTTGCGTCTGAAATTGCGGATATCGAGTTGTTGAACGCATGAAAGATAATGCAGGCGATCAGACTTCCGGTGCGTACGAAGATGAATACAAGCATGAAGCCCACTGCAATTGCAAAGACGACCTGAGTAACATTCTTCAGGATGTCATATCCGTTGAGAAGGTTTACAAAATGACCTATTCCGAATGTGACAGATGAAATAATGATCGCTTCCTTAATGTTATCCTTAGCAATACCTCTGAAAAGGAATCCTCTGAATATTACTTCCTCAAGGAATCCGACGAAAATCATCATCACTGTGCGTATTACAAGCTCCATAGGACTGAACTCTGTTCCTATGCCGAAGAAAGTACTTATACAAGCAATCAGAAACATCGGAATATAAAACAGCATTTTGCCCCCGGATACCTCAGATTTGCACAGCCCCAGATGTTTTGTGAGACCATTCTTTTTTATGAACACTATAATAATAACTGACATTATAAAGTTGAACGCAGCTTCGGCCGCAAACTTTATGCCTATCGATTCTGAGACCCTCTGCATCAGACTTGAACCTATAACATAGATAACTATCAATACGATCGCAAAAAACAGCTCACTTTTTTCGAATAACTTTTTCATTGTTTTTTCCCCCCTTGAATTTTATGACCTGACAGTGTGCATTTATTTGATGATCTAAGTTTATCATGTTGATTTCCTTATTGCAATATGATGGAGGGTAAAATGCAATAATCGGAGGTAAAATGCATTATTCAGTATTAATGTGATATTGGTATGCAAAACTATGCTGAAATTGATTTTTAATTAGTGCAATAATAAGTTCATACAGTTATTAAATTAAACAAAAAATTTCATATTGAATTCTTATTACCGGAAATAATGACTAATTGATAAAAACGATATAAAAAAAGTCAGAATTTATCGTAATATTGACCGATTATTAATCGTTGATAATTGTTGACTTTAATATTATATTAGGTTAAAATAATGATTGGTGTTCCGGGCTTTTCCGGAACTTAATAAAAAATCGGAGGTAGGTTAAACGTGAAAATTAAGGCATTATTATTAGCAGCTGCGGTTTGCGTTGCAGTCATCGCCGGAGGATGCAGCCAGTCTGACAGTAACAAGAATGACAGTTCTTCAAAGGCTTCTGTATCTTCTGAAACATCGGATTCTTCAAAAGAAGATTCAAAAAAAGATGATAACAGTAATAAAGAAAATTCTGCTCAGGACAGCAAGGATTCATCAGATAAGGAATCCTCAGTGCCTACGGGTGAAGCAGTTGACGCTGCATGGTTCAATGATGCGCTGTTTATCGGCGATAGTGTAACATTGAAGCTTTCTTCATATGCAGACACAGGCGATCTGGGAGATGCACAGTTCTTATGCGCAGGAAGTCTTGGCTATACAAATGCGCTTTGGGATATTGACCATGAGGATAATGTACACCCTATGTATGAGGGACAGCAGTATACGGTCGATGAAGGCGCAAAGCTTATCGCTCCGAAAAAGATATTTGTAATGCTCGGTATGAATGACATAGGATTATACGGCGTTGACGGTGCTATCGAAAGCATGAAGGAGCTTACCGGAAAGATAAAGAATAATTGTCCTGATTCTGTTATTTATATAGAGTCTGTAACGCCAATGATCGCAGGCTATTCTCTGGGTGATCTTAACAATACATCTATTGCTGAATTTGACGAAAAGCTCAAGACTGTTTGCGCTGAAAACGGTTTTAAATATATGGATGTTGCTTCTGCTGTATCAGACGAAAACGGCGACCTTATATATGAGTATTGCAGCGATATCCCGACAGACGATAATCCGAACGGTATGGGTCTGCATTTCACAGAAGAAGGCTGCAAGGCCTGGGCAGATTATCTTAAGGCAAATGTGAATAATGCCTGAGCGGTTCTGATAAATGCAAAGCTTTTGATAATATTTGAAAGGAAGAGGGAAAATGAAAAAAATATTTGTTGTATTGACAGCTGCAATTATTGCTGTTTCACTTTGTGCCTGCGGTGAGGATGGAGATAAAAAAACAACGTCATCATCTGAAAGCAGTACTTCTGTTTCTGCTGAATCAACCGATGATAAAAGCAGCGCGTCAGCCGATGAAAGCAGTACTTCTGTTTCTGCTGAATCAACCGATAATAAGACCAGCGCTTCAGCCGATGCATCTTATCTTGAGAGCGTGTTTGAAAAGGTAAAGAGCGAAGCAAAGCTTCCCGAGGAAACAGCTGATTTTTCAAAGAATAAAATGAAGCGTGTTTTTGGTCTTACGGATAAAGATATGACGGATTTTGCAGGAATAGTTGCAACAAACGGTGTTGATCAGACTGAGATCGTTATTGTAAAGGCAAAGGATGAATCAACTGTAGAAGGAATCAAGACAAAGCTTGAAAATGAGCGTCAGTCTAAATATAATGTCACAAAGAATTATAATCCCGATCAGCTTCCGATGATCGAGAATGCAAAGGTTGAAGACAGCGGACTTTATGTATGGCTGACAATTGCCGAGGATGCAGACAAGATCAACGGTATCTTCAAGGATAATTGTAAATAATTAAACTTTCGGAAACGAAGATCAGTCAAAAGTTTTGTCAGCCGTGTGTAAGATTATGCCGATTGACAAAACATTTTTCTCATACTATTACCGTGACTTATAAATTAAGCAAAAAGGGTGTATCTGTTTGATTTTTTCAAGTCTGATTTTTTTATTCATGTTTCTACCTGTTGTGCTGGTATTATATTACCTTACTCCAAAGAGGTTCAGAAACCTTACGCTTTTTATAGTTGATCTGATATTCTATTCCTGGGGCGAGCCGATGCTCGTCCTTCTCATGCTTGTATCAGTCGTTCTGAATTATACTGCCGGCGTGATAATAGGTTTGAACAGAAAGAAAAAGAAGCTGACAAAAGCAGTTTTTATAATTGCAATAATACTTAATCTCGGTTTGCTCGGATTCTTCAAATACGTAGGCTTTATCGGAGAAACGCTGAATTTTGTCATGCCGTTCCTCAATGTGCCGGTATTGAAGATAGCATTGCCGATAGGTATTTCGTTCTATACCTTCCAGACGATGTCTTATACGATAGATGTATACAGAAATACCGTAAAGATGCAAAAAAATATAATCACCTTCGGTACATATGTTTCGCTGTTTCCTCAGCTGATTGCCGGACCGATTGTTCGTTATGAGGATGTTGAGCTTCAGCTGACAACAAGAAAGGAAACTCTTGCTCAGTTTACCGATGGAGTAAAGATATTCCTGATAGGCTTGTCAAAGAAGATTCTCCTTGCCAATGAAATGGGCAATCTCTGGGACAGCATACGCGGCAGCGGCGCACAAGGCGGCGCGCTCGGCGCATGGGTCGGCATTATAGCATATACGTTCCAGATATACTTTGATTTCAGCGGTTATTCGGATATGGCAATAGGACTTGGAAAAATGTTCGGCTTTGAATTTATGAAAAACTTCAATTATCCGTACATTTCAAAGAATATTACAGAATTCTGGAGAAGGTGGCATATATCCCTCGGAACATGGTTCAGGGAGTATGTTTATATTCCGCTCGGAGGAAACAGAAAGGGACTTCCCCGCCAGATTCTTAATCTCGGTGTTGTATGGTTCCTGACAGGTCTTTGGCACGGAGCAAGCTGGAATTTTATTTTGTGGGGAGTATATTTCGGAGTAATACTCACATTTGAAAAGATGTTCCTCTTGAAGCTGCTGAAAAATGTTCCGGGATGGATATCACATATTTACGCGATCATTTTGTTTGTATTCGGCTGGGTAATTTTCTATTTCGAGGATATGGGAGAAATGGGCGGCTTTATTGCAAGGCTGTTTGGCTCGGACGGATTTGAAATAAAGGGAGATATCACGGTCACAATTATTTCCTATATACCACTTCTGATCGCTGCCGCGGTTATTTCGACACCGCTTATCCCAACTCTTTATCATAAGATAAAAAGCAAGCCTGTATTGTACGTTACGGAAAATGCTGCTTGTATTCTTGCGTTTTTGCTGTGTACATCGTCACTTGTCAGCAGCTCGTATAATCCGTTCCTGTACTTTAAATTCTGATGCGGAGGTATGGAAGTATGAAAATCAAAAATATGATTAAATATCTGCCGGCCTTTGTATTTTTGGGTTTTATATTTGCGTTTATGATACTGTACATAGTATTGCCAAAGGAAAGCTTTTCGGCACAGGAAAAGAAGCAGCTTTCTGAATTCCCTGAGGTTACAGCAGAAGCCGTTATGAACGGTGAATTTCAGGAAAAGCTTGACACATATTTATCAGATCATGTTCCCTTTCGTAATACATTTGTCGGTTTAAGCGCAAACTATGAGCTGATAAGCGGAAGAAACGGCAAAAAGGGTATTTATCTCGGCAATGACGGCTATTTATTTCCTAAGCCGACAAAGGACGGAGAGCTTTTGCATAAGAATGCCGGATTTATAAAAGAGTATGCGGACTGTTCGGATATTCCGGTGTATATGACCGTTATTCCATCATCAGGATATATAAACAATGATAAGCTTCCGCTTAATCATGAGGAATATAAGGATAAGGAATTGATAGAAAGCATTAAGCCTGAACTCGGTGAAAACGTAGACTTTGTTGATGTTACGGGAGTGTTTGAAGAAAAATCAAAGGACAAACAGCTTTATTATAAAACTGATCACCACTGGACAAGCAGCGGCGCCTATGAATGTTACAGGCTTCTTGCGGAAAAAATGGGATTTGAGGCTGTGAATGAAAACAGCTTTGAAAAAGAAACCGTTGACGGTTTTTACGGTACATCATATGCTAAATGCGCATTGTGGTGGGTTTCTCCCGATAGTATTGAATTGTGGAAAAATAAAGAACAGCCTGAATATTCTGTGAATGTTGAAATAAAGGACGGCAAGGATACCAAAAGCGGAAACAGCTATTTCTTCCGGGAACAGCTTGAAAACGATGATAAATATCCTGTTTTTCTTGACGGCAACCATAGTCTTGTAAGGATAAGCAATAAGTCTGCAAAGGGAGGAAAGCTGATAATAGTAAAGGATTCCTATGCGCATACTATCACACCGTTTCTTTCGCAGAATTACAGTGAGATCATAATGGCAGATCTTAGGTATTATAAGCAGGACATATCGTTGCTTGCAGAGAAGGAGGGCGCTGATGCGATCCTGATACTTTATTCAATCGATAATCTTGCGAACGACAACAATCTTTCATATCTGTACTAAAATAATTAAAGCCGCAGAGTCGATCTGCGGCTTTAACGTGTCTTATTGATTATTTGTTCTGAATATGCTCGTTCAGTTTTGTTACAAGCTCATCAGCATCCACACCGTGAACCATGCATGCCTGCTCGATTGTTTCGCCTCTTGAAGCAGGACAGCCAAGGCAATGCATTCCTATTGAAAGAAAAATAGGCGCTGTTGTTTCATCAATATCGAGAATATCTCCGATAATAGTATCCTTTGTGATCTGTGCCATAATTTCAAATCCTTTCTTTTAAAATATCTTCTTTATTATAATATCCATTTACTGATTTTTCAATACAAAAATCAAAAATAATTATTAATTATTTGTAATGAATTTTTGTCGGGGAATAATACTGTTGTACAGTAACGACAAATTCATTTAATAGCATTGCGGTCAGATTTTTTCGGCAATTTCACCCTGTTTTTTATAGATGCTGTCATGAGCGACAAATCCCCTTACCATTGACAGCGGATAAATAGTAGTGTTTCTTCCGATAACACTTCCGGGATTAAGAATAGTGTTACAGCCTACCTCAACATTATCGCCTACGATAGCGCCGAATTTTTTCATTCCGGTTTCAATGATTTCATCTTCCGCACGAACGCAAACATTACTCTTGTCCGATTTAAGGTTTGATGTTTTTGCGCCTGCGCCGAGGTGTGATCTGTATCCGAGGATTGAGTCGCCGATATAATTATAATGCGGAACCTGAGCATTGTCGAAGATAATGCAGTTTTTAAGTTCGCTTGAATTGCCGATAACACAGCCCCTGCCGATTATAGCGCTTCCTCTTATGAAAGCGCAGTGCCTTACCTGTGTTTCAGGCCCGATTATAAGCGGTCCGTGAAGATAAGCCGAGGGCATAACATCAGCTGTTTTTGCAACCCATATATCATCACCGATACGGTCATATTCATCCGCAGAAAGTGTAGGACCGATTTTTATAATAAAATCCGATATTTTCGGCAAAGCCTGCCACGGATATTCCAGACCGTCAAAAATATCCGCCGCTATTGTTTTTGAAATATCGAGAAGATTCCCGACTTTAAGTTCATTCATATTCATATAACAAACCTCCTGATCTAAAAGATAAAATCATCGTCTGTTGCTTCGATATAAAAAGCCCAGTCATCGGTATCGAATTTTCCGGCAAGAAACTGTAGTTTTTTGTTTTCAGTTTCTATTTCATACAAAGAAAAGCTGAACGGTTTTTTTGTTTTAGGATGAAGGACGATATCACATTCGCCCAGTGAACGCCATTTGTGTAAAAAAACATCCACGCCTGAAATACAAAATTTTTTTCCGTTTGATATGCCTAGAAAGGTATAGTTTTTCATAATTATATCCTCCTGAATGACGGGTAAAAGAGATCATCCCAATGCCCTGTCGCTGATCTGAGAGATAAGCCAGCCGTCGTCGGTGTTTTTCAGTGTGACCGTAACGTCATAGGTATATTCACCCGGGGGCTGTTCATCACCGTTTTCGTTCGTAAACGGCTCACGGTAGCTCAGCGTATATGTGACCGGAATACTGTACTCCCCATTGTTTTCCGTAATATGCTCAGTATCAGTTTCATCAAGAGAGAATGATTCAATATAACGCGCATAATCCTCGAATTCTGTTTCGTTATAATGCCAGATAAAATCTTCTGTTGTGACTCTTTCAACATTTATATGATCCTGTCTGGAAACAGCTGTGAAATACTGTGCGAGCACATCTTTGATGGCATTATCGCGCTGTTCATCCCTGCTCAGATAGCTGATCTCAGGCAAATATGAGGATTCTGTCACAGGTTCGTTTTTGCATGAACAAAAGCATATCAGAACAACCAAACTAAACACAGCGCACAGCAAGGCTTTCAACGATCTTTTCATCTGATCACACCAATCCTCTGCTTCGCAGAGCAAACTCTATAAGATCTACAGAGCCTTGTATTCCGAGGCTTCCGCTGTTAATGCAGAGATCATAATTCTCAGGTTCTCCCCATTTTCCGGTCGAATAGTAATTATAGTAATTCGAGCGTGTTTTATCAGTTTTGATAACGACGGAGTGCGCCTTTTTAGGATTCACATCATATTCTCTTACAGCATAACCGATCCTTTTTTCAATATCAGCATAGATAAATACTCTCAGGCAATCCTTTCTTTCTCTGAGAATATAATCTGCACAGCGTCCGACAATAACACAGGGCTCATCGGCAATGCGCCTTATTACATCATGCTGCGCAAGGAATAATCTGTCATTCATAGGAATATGCGGTTCGATTCTGAACGCAGTTTCTATGGTAGCGGCAGCGCCTATTGAAAGAGAATAAAGCAGGCTGTTAGTTGCTTTTTCATCTATACCTTCTACGACCTCCGGATCCAGACCGCTTTCCTGTGCGACAAGTGTAAGCAAATTTTTATCATAATAAGCGATCCCGAGTCTTTCGGCAAGCTCATAACCGATTTTTCTTCCGGCGCTTCCGAATTGGCGGGCTATTGTAACGACCATCCTTATTCCTCCTAATAATGCTTTTTCATAAGCTTTCACCTTATATTTTACTATTGTACCACAATTTTTATTAAATTTAAACAGTTTTTTTATTATTTCTGTTTATTATTTTAAAAAACTAAGTTGTAATTGAAAGGTATCAGTTTTGTTGTTGACATGAACTTATTTAACTCTTATTATAATATAGCAGAGTTTTACTTTTAAGCGGAGGTGCCTTAGTTGAAAAAAAGGAAGATATTGATGTCGGTATTTCTGGTTATCTTGTGTTTGACTTTTTCTGCTTGCTCAAAGGAACCTGAAGGACCGGAGGATCAGTTGATTTATTATAATATAGACAGTGAGCCGATCACTCTTGATCCGCAAATTGCTAATGATGCCGGTGCAAAGCTTGTTATTATGAATATTTTTGAAGGGCTTGTCAGGCTGGATCAGGATAATTCTGTCAAACCCGGTGCGGCGGAAAGCTGGGAGATCAGTACTGATAAAATGATGTATACATTCAAACTCAGAAAAAACCTTAAATGGAATGACGGAAGTGATATGAAAGCGGAGGATTTTGTATATGGGATCAAACGAACTCTCATGCCGCAGACTTCATCGCCTACTGCATCGACACTATACTGCATAAAAAATGCGGAAAAGATCAATACCGGAAATGGTGATATAGATACATTAGGAGTGTTTATCAGAAATAATGATACTATAATATTCCAGCTTGAATATCCGGATTCCGATTTTCTGAGCCTGCTTGCATCTGCAAACGCTATGCCGTGCAATAAGGATTTTTTTGATAAAACGGCAGGACAATACGGCAGGGAGGGCGATAAGATATTATGTAACGGCGCATTTTTTATCCGAGAAAACGGATGGGCGCATGATGAGTATATATATCTGAGAAAAAACAGCGAATACAAAGGCGCGGAAAAGCCTGTGCCGTTAGGAGTTAATATTACGATAGGAAAACAGTATGATGATGTATGCAGAGCGATAAAAAACGGTGATATCGACTGCGGCTCGATAACGGGAGCTGATACTGACAAGGCGGAGAAATACGGATTTCATCTGACGAGCTTCGGTGATACTGTATGGGGGATTTCGTTTAATACCAATGACGAGGTCCTTAAAAACACAAATATACGATGCGCGCTGGTATCTTCACTTGACAGGAAAAAGCTTCTGAGCAGCTTGCCGGAAAACTGTATTATCACACAGAATATCATACCTGACAGTGCTCGGATCGAAAATAAATCATATAGAAGTCTTGCCGGAAACGTAAGTCCTGAATTCAAAAAGAATTCATCGCAGTTTCTTAGCGACGGTATTAAGGAAACGGGTATTTCGTTTGTCACAAATATTACCATTCTTTGCACAGATGATGAAAAAACGCAGACATATGTAAATAATATCATAGAAACATGGAATAATCTCACCGGCGGATATTTCAATAAAAAGCCGGTACCGCTGTCCGAACTTAAGGACAGACTTGAAAGCGGAGATTATGAAGCCGTAATAGCGCCTCTTACTATACAGGGGAATACTCCCCTCAGCACACTTGAATTGTTTGAATCCGGAGGTAAAAACAGCATTTCATTTTTATCCTCTCCTGAATACGATAAGATTATCAGGGAAGTACGAAAGAATATAACTGTGGGGGAGATACAGAATATGAAAGCAGCTGAAAACTATTTGCTCAGTAACGGTGTATTTTATCCGCTTTACATTGAAAACAGATATTATGCGAGTGCGGCGAATGTAAAGAATATCATATTCCATCCCTTCGGAGCAGAGGCTGATTTTTTCTATGCTGCAAAGCAGCCTGAAGAATAGTAAATTGATATTATTAAATTGATAAAAAAACCGGGCGCAGGGAGGTATCTTCCTGCCGAGGGTCCGGGGCGCAGCCCCAACATATCTTACGGAGAAGTGATTGAATTGTT
>CACYDC010000111.1 GCA_902773025.1 uncultured Ruminococcus sp. | reverse complement strand
TGCCTTGTGCAAACAAAGTTTCTCCGTCTTTGAAGCAGCAGCATATAGAACATTCAAAGTGTGCAGTTCTGTCATCGCTGCCCGATTCAAGAAGTTCTGACAGTATCCTGTTTATTTTGTTTTCATCTGTATCAGCATATCGCGCAGAATACACTCCCGGCCTGCCATCAAGCGCATCTACTGTCAGCCCGGAATCATCCGCTATTGCCGGATATCCTGTCTTTTCCATTGCAGCTCGCGCTTTTATCTCAGCATTCTCCTTAAATGTTGTGCCTGTTTCCTCTACTTCATCTAATTCTATACCTATCTCCGATGGGGTTCTTGCTATTATTCCCAGCGGATTCAGAATCCTTCTGAGCTCTTCAACCTTTTTTTTATTATTTGACGCAATTACATATATCATTATTATTCCTCGTTTCAAATCATCAGGATCAATCGTTATTGCTTCCCTCTCGCCATTGTTTTAACCAATCATCATCCTCTGCCTGTGCAGCTGTATCCTGTACCGGCGCTGTATTCCAGTTATACTTGGATTTTGCTCTTTCTTTTCTTTCCTGAGCGCGTTTATGTCTTTCTTCCTTTTCTTTTTCAGCTGCAGCCTTTGCCTCTGCCTCAGCCTTTTCCTTTTCAATCCTTGACTGTACGCTGTCCTGTTTTTCAATCTCTGCCCGTTTTTCGGCCTCAGCCTCTGCATCAATTTCTGCCCAGATATCCGCTGTTGCCGGTTTGAATTCTTCCTCTGTATTCTCCTCCTGTGATAACGGTTCTTCTTCCGTTTTTTCCGGCTCTTCAATTGAATCCTCGTCTGCAAACAGTGCCCTTGCAAATTCCTCCGGATCAAACGGCTGCAGATCATCTATCTGTTCACCTACGCCAATAAACTTGACCGGAACGTCAAGCTCCTCTTTTATCGCAAGTACTACTCCTCCCTTTGCTGTTCCGTCAAGCTTTGTCAGAACAATTCCGGTTATTCCCGCCGCATTCTTGAATTCCTTTGTCTGATTTACTGCGTTCTGACCTGTCGTTGCATCAAGTACAAGCAGCACTTCCTTTGAGGATTCCGGAAGCTCTCTGTCTATTATCCTGTTTATCTTTGCAAGCTCAGCCATCAGGTTTTTCTTATTGTGAAGTCTGCCGGCCGTATCAGCAATTATTATATCTGCGCCTCTTGCCTTTGCTGAGGATATCGCATCAAACACCACTGCTGCCGGATCGCTGCCCTCGTTTTGTTTTATTATATCAGCTCCGCTGCGTTCTGCCCATATTTCAAGCTGATCTATTGCCGCTGCGCGGAAAGTATCCGCTGCCGCAAGAGTTATCTTTTTTCCCTGCTGTACAAATCTTGCCGCAAGCTTTCCGATAGTCGTGGTTTTACCCACTCCATTTACTCCTATAACAAGTATTATTGAAGGCTTTGTTTTTATATCGAGTTCCTGACCGCCGACAAGCATCGAGGTCACTATTTCCTCCAGCAGTCTGCGTATTTCGCGCGGGTCAGTTATTCCTTCTTCTTTGACACGCTTTTTCAGCTCATCGCATATCTTTTCAGCTGTATACATTCCTACGTCGCCCATCACAAGCAATTCTTCAAGCTCTTCAAATAAATCGTCATCAATTTTTGTAAACGACTTCAGCAATTTGTCGATCCTTCCGAACAGCGCATCACGAGTCTTTTTTAAACCATTTTTTATTTTTTCAAATAATCCCATTTTTATCCCTCCATAAGTGAATACCGGCATGGTTTAACTTAACATAAATAATCTGTTATCACGCTTTCATTCCAAGTTTCTGTTCAATTTCACTCGCTTTTAGTTCAAGCAGTTTTGATATTCCCCTGTCCTGCATTGTCACACCATAAAGGACATCTGCTTCTTCCATTGTTCCGCGTCTGTGTGTTATGCATATAAACTGTGTTCTGTCATTCATCCTGCGAAGATATTCTGCAAAACGATAAACATTGACATCATCAAGCGCTGCTTCTATCTCGTCCATAACACAAAATGGCGCCGGGCTTACTTTCATTATAGCAAAATACAATGCAATTGCAACCAATGCTTTTTCTCCACCGGAAAGAAGTTCGATATGCGACACTATCTTTCCCGGCGGCTCCACTGATATTTCTATTCCGGTCGTCAGAACATTTTCCGGGTCCGAAAGTGAAAGCGATGCCTTTCCTCCTCCGAACAGTTCTACAAATGTTTCGGAAAAATTCCTGTTTATCAGATTGAATCTGTCTATGAATATTTCCCTCATCTGCTTGGTAAGATCGCCTATAAGATGCAGCAATTGTGATTTTGATTTCTCGACATCTCCCACCTGCTCGCTCAAAAATCTGTATCTTTCACTTACCTCTTTATATTCTTCGATAGACGCTACATTTACACTGCCGAGGTTTTTGATTTTTTGCTTAAGCTCATTCAGCCTGCGCTGCGCCTTAGAAGGTTCATCAATTACCGCTGCATGCTGTTCTGCCTCCCGCTTTGTAAGCTCATATTCTTCCCACAGCTTTTCTATTGTTTCATCATAGTTGTTCTGAAGACTGATTCTTCTTTCCTGCAGTCTTGCAAGCTCTCTGCTTATTTTTTCTTTTTCAGACAGCTTTTCTCTTTCACGCTGTCTTAATTCAGCGCAGCGCTTTTCAAGCATTATCTTTTCCCTTTCAATAGCTTCTATTTCTAGCTGTTGTTTTGCAGACTGTTCTGAAAGCTGTACCGCACCATTTTCAAGTTCACTTATCTTTTTCTGAAATTCGTCATTCTCTTTTTCAAGCGCTTCAGTTTCCTCACGGCTTAGCTTTATCTTTTCATCAGAACCTATTTTTCTCTGCTTTGCAGCCTCTATTTCTGCTTGGGCAGTATTTATATCCTTTTGGACCGCAAGTATATTTAATTTAACCTGCTGAAGCTTTTCAGTCAACTCTTCCCGCTTTCGTACAAGCTCATCCTTTGAACCTGACAGATTCTTTGCCTTTTCCTCATACTCAGATATTTTCTTTCTGTATTCGTCAAGTTCTCCTCTTGCTCGTTCCATTGATGATGTAAGATCATTCATTTTGGATACTGATGCTTCTCTCTCACTGCGTATTTCTGCAAGTGATTTTTTTGTGTTTTCCAGTTCTGTATTTCTGCTTCTTATTTCAGCATCAAGTTTTATCTTATCTCCCTGAGATACAGCAAGCTCTTCCTGAAGCTTTGACTGTTTCTTTCCCAACTCTGTCAGCTCAGCAAGCATAACTTCAAGCCGATTTTTCATCTCATCTGCCTCTTTTGAGGCTTGCTTTGACTGTTCCATCAGCTTTTCTATCTCGGTTGTTCTTCCCAGAAGTCCCGTGTTTTTCGACAGCGATCCGCCTGTCAGCGAACCTCCTGCATTTACGACCTGTCCGTCAAGTGTTACAACACGGAAACGATAGCCGTATTTTCCTGCTATTTCAACTGCTCTGTCAAGGTTTTCGGCAACAACTATTCGTCCAAGCAGATTAAGCAGTATCCCTTTATAGCAATCATCACAGGAGCATAATTCGGATGCTATTCCCACAAATCCGCTGCATTGCTCAAGACCTGATTCATTCAGCTGCCTGCCCTTTATTGTTGACATAGGCAGAAACGTTGCCCTTCCTCCGTCATGCTTTTTAAGATAGGCTATAGCATTTTTCGCATCGGCATCATTTTCTGTAACTATATTCTGCATTGCGCCGCCAAGTGCAATTTCTATTGCCGTACTATACTGTGAAGGTGTTTTTATTACTCTTGACACGGGTCCGTGAATTCCGCTGATCGCACCCTTTTTCGCTTCACGCATTATCATCTTTACACTGTAAGTAAAGCCTTCAAGATTACGCTCCAGATCCTCAAGCATTTTAGCTTTACCTGAAAGCTGCTGCGCTGTAAGGTATTTCTTATCGGTCTGTGATTTAAGCTCATCAGCATTTTTTCTTTTTTCTGAAGCAGTTTTCTGTACTTCCTTTATTTCAGCAGATATCCTGGCTATATTATTATCACAATCCGAAGCCATTATTTTATAATCAGAAATTATATTTTCAAGTGTTTTTATCTGTGAATTCCTTGCCATAATAGTGTTCTCGACAACACCCATACGATCCTTTAGTTCATTGATCGAAGATGTCGAGGTCATATAGGATATCTTGGAATCGGATGCTTTTCCTGTCAGTTCCGCAAGTTCTGTATTGATCTCTGCAATTTTATCTGCAGAATCGCTTTCTCCTGTTCTGAGAAGCAGAAGCTCTTCGGTATACTTCTTTTCAAGTTCGTTTTGTTCTGACAGCTTCTCATTCATATCTTCAGTTTTCTTTTTATTTTCCTCAATTGACATTTCAAGTTCAGTACCCGATTCGGACAATGAATCAATCTCTTTTTTTATTCTTTCCGATGTTTCTATATTATGCTTTATATCATTTCGGAATACTGTAGCCTGATACCTCTTTTCAGATGCCTGCTCCTCCATTTGTGTGATTTCCATACGCAGCTGTTCTATATCTGAAATATATTTATTTTGCTGCAGAAAACTGTTTTCTGTTTCTTTTCCTATCGATTCAAGCTCTGACTCTATACTATTATACTGTGAATTTGCTACAGTGATCTTATCATCCTGTTCCCTTACTGCTGCCGCAGATTTATCCAGACTGCGCAGCCACAATGCTATCTCCAGACCGCGTTTTTCTTCTTCATATTTTATATATGCCTTTGCTTTTTCGGATTGGATCCTGAGCGGTTCGACTCTGCCCTCAAGCTCTGTCATTATATCCCTTAGGCGAACGAGATTATCTTCTGTTCTGTCAAGTCTGCGTTCAGCATCAGCCTTTTTATATCTGAATTTTGATATTCCTGCTGCTTCTTCAAAGATTTCCCGTCTGTCCTCGCCTTTCGTTGCAACTATAGAATCAATTTTTCCTTGACCAATCATTGAATATCCGTCACGTCCCAGACCTGTATCCATAAACATCTCATGTATATCCTGCAGTCTGACTGCCGTATTATTGATAAGATATTCACTGTTTCCCGAACGGTAATAGCGCCTTGTTACTGCTACCTCGTCACCGTCAAACTGCAGAGTTCTGTCTGTATTATCAAATGATAACGTTACCTGAGCATACCCCGTCTTTTTTCTCTGCTGAGTTCCGTTAAAGATAACATCCTCCATCCTTGAGCATCTCAGTGCTTTTGCTGACTGTTCTCCCAAAACCCATCGTATCGCATCGCTTATATTGCTTTTCCCGCTTCCGTTCGGACCGACTACTGCCGTTATCCCTTCGGTAAAACTAAGCTTTGTTTTATCAGGAAATGTCTTGAATCCCTGAACTTCCAATGCTTTCAATCGCACTTTTTCTTTTTCATCCTTCCTGTTTCACTTTGTCATTTCTGTTTGGGACTCTGTCCCAAACCCTGCCGGTGGAAACCCTTTTTTGAAAAAAAGGGTTATCCCCCGGACCCCTTTCCAAAAAAACTTGTGTTTATTCTATCAAAGGTACAAGATATTTAAAAATTAATTCCTTGGGTCACTGCAACCGCGTATTGATTAAAAAAATAATTACAATATAATAACATTAATAATTACAATACAATTAATAACATTAATAATTACAATACAATTACAATAAAACTACATTATTAATCACAAAAACTACATTATTAATCACAAAAACTACATTATTAACCATTATTAATCGAATTTATGAAATCCTGACTTCATACTTACCAAGTTCAGGACTCTGCTTAATTATAGCTGTAATCCCTGATTTTTCCAACTCCTTCAGGTTACACTTCTTCTGTCCTATGAATCTCGATACCGATTTTTCGGATACGGTAAATTCTACTGTGCCGCTGTTTATTCCTTTTTCCTTAAGCAGATTAAATGTATTTTTTAGTATTATTCTGCTCTCACACATTTCTCTCAGTGCCGGATGAAATGCCCCGGCTGCCATATTCATACGCAGACTTTCACTATCGTGAAGTCCGAGCCTGATAACATTTATTCCTTTTCCTTCAAAAAAACTCAGCAATTCCGAACAAAGTTCAATTGCATCTCCGACTGTCTGGGGCTCATATTCTCCATCAGTATAAAGCCTGTATAGCTCTGTACCCTTCATCACAACTGTCGGATAAATCCTTACGGTATCTGGATTTAATTCTGCAATTTTTCTCGCTGTTTCCTTATCTGTTCTGTCGCTGCTGCCATATAGCGCTGTCATCATCTGCAATCCAAGAGAAAACCTGTATTCATGTATCAGCTCAGATGCTTTTTCAACATCTTCTGATGTATGTCCTCTTTTATTCAGCAGCAGAACTTTATCATCCATACTCTGCGCGCCAAGCTCAATTGCTGTTACTCCGTAATTACTTAACACTTCAAGTATTTCATCGTCTATCGCATCGGGACGGGTCGATATCCTTATTCCATGAAATTCGCCGCTGCTTACATACGGATGGGCTGCACTTAACAATTCAATCATATAATCCCTGTCGATAGCAGTGAAGCTTCCTCCGAAAAATGCTATTTCAGCTGTTTTTGTTTTTTCTCCAAGACTTTCTCTTGCAATTTTTACTGCATTAGATACATCTTCATAGTGCGGCTGAAAAGTCTGTCCTGTTATTTCTCTCTGATTACAAAATGTGCATTGATGAGGACATCCGTTATGCGGGACAAATATCGCTATATTGGAATGTTTTTGCTGCATATAGTCACCATCTTCACTCTATCTTCTTTACATTCTTTTCTGCGTTTATTTCAGGTATCACAATGTTTTAATATCCCATTAGCTTCAGCGCTTCACGGGCTGCCTGCTGCTCTGCTTCTTTTTTGCTTCTCCCGCCGCCTTTTCCGACTACATTATTGTTCAGATGTACCTCAACATAAAAATGCTTATCATGATCCGGACCTTCTTCGCCTACAAGCACATACGAAAGATGTTCTTCTGGATTCTTTTGAATTATTTCCTGAAGCGTTGTTTTATAATCCTTAAATGCGCGCGGCTTCGGATTCTTTATCTCCGGTTCAACAAAACGCATAACGAATTTCCTTGCTGCTTCAATTCCTCCATCAAGATAAATCGATGCTATTATCGCCTCAAATGCATCTGCAAGTATTGACGGTCTTTCATGACCTTTAAGGTTTCTCTCCCCCTTTGATAGCCGGAGGTATTCTCCGACGCCCAAAGCGGAAGAAAAACGGCACAGACTTTTTTCACAAACAAGCGACGCCCTGAGCTTACTCAGTTCTCCTTCCGGCAACGTAGGACAATGACGGTATATATAATCCGATACTATTATACTCAGAACAGCATCTCCTAAAAATTCAAGCCTTTCATTGCTTTTGGCTGCATGCTTGGACTCATTTGCATATGATGAATGAGTAAGCGCATTTTCAAGATATCCTATGTTATTATAATTATATCCTATCCTTTTTTCAAGTTCTTTCATTTATTGCCCCTCTTTGACCTTTATCTGTTATATTTTTTCTTCTATGGTATTAATTGCTCCGGATGCAGAAAATTCAGAAGCTGCCTTTATAACTGCTGATATTGCCACTGCATTCGCGCTTCCGTGAGTTTTAAGAACCGGTTTCTTAACTCCAAGAACAACTGCTCCGCCGTATCTGTTATAGTCGAAATATTGTTTAAGTTCTTTAAGCTCTTTCTTTATAAGAAGCGCGGCAAGCTTTGTACGCAGATTTTTAAGGAATACGCCCTTGATTTTGCCGAACAATTCCTTTGCCGCACCTTCATACATTTTTGCAATAACATTTCCGGTAAATCCGTCTGCTACTACTACATCTGCTCCTCCGGCCGGAATATCTCTTGCTTCTATATTTCCTATAAAGTTTATATCGGTCTCTTTCAGCAAGGCAAATGCTTCATGCTGAAGCGGACCGCCCTTATGATCTTCTGTTCCGACATTTGCAAGCGCTACCCGGGGATTTTTTACTCCGATTATACTTTCCATATAAACAGAACCCATTATGCCGAACTGTCTGAGCATTTCAGCGCGTACTTCTACATTTGCACCCCCGTCGATAAGCATGAATGGTCCTTTTGAACTTGGCATTATCGGTGAAAATGCCGGACGTTTTATTCCGTTTATACGCTTTACAAGCATTGTTGCGCCTAATACCATCGCGCCGCTGTTTCCTGCGCTGACAAATGCATCTCCCTTTCCTTCTGCCAGAAGTCTGAGCCCCTTTGACATTGAGCTGTCCTTTTTTTCCTTCAGCACAACTCCCGGTTCATCCTCCATTGTTATTGCTCCGTCTGCATCAAATATTTCAAACGCAGATATATCAAGTGAATTCTTCTTCGCGCAGTTCTCTATTTCCTGTTTATTTCCTACAAGCGCAACTTCTGTATCCGGATCATCTCTTTTGAACAGTATACAGCCCTTAAGCACCTCGAGTGGCGCATTATCTCCGCCGAATGCATCTGTTAATATTTTCATTTCTTTACCTTCTTTTTGCGTTTGGATTAATCATTATTTTTCGATCAAGCTATTTCATCACTTTCTCAAGGCTGTTTAATGCCCGTACTGCATATGCTGCGGCTCTTTCCTTCTTATCTCTTATATGAACATCAAGCGGCGGGAGAATTCCGAGATTTGCACCCATTGGCTGAAAATCCTCAGACTGTGAATTTGAAATATAATTTGCAAGTGCGCCTATCATAGTATCAACCGGCAGAATCAGAGGTTCTTCTCCCTGTACTCGTCTTGCGGCATTTATTCCTGCAAGCATTCCCGATGATGCGGATTCCATATATCCCTCAACGCCTGTCATTTGTCCGGCAAAAAACATTTCCGGATTACTCTTCATTGCATAATCTGCGCCGAGCAGTCCGGGCGAATTCAGAAAAGTATTTCTGTGCATCACTCCATAGCGAACATACTCGGCATTTTTTAATGCAGGTATCATTCCGAAAACTCTTTTCTGTTCAGGAAACCTGAGATTTGTCTGAAAACCTACAAGATTATACATCGTCTTTTCGCTGTTTTCCGTACGGAGCTGAACAACGGCCCAGGGACGGTGCCCTGTTTTCGGATCACGGAGTCCCACTGGCTTCATCGGACCGAATCTCAGGGTATCCAGTCCCCGGCCTGCAAGTATCTCAACCGGCATACAGCCCTCATACACTTTAGGATTCATTACATCTACATCATGGCGAGGCGCTCTTTCAGCGCTGACAAGCGCAGCATGAAAATTTTCGTATTCCTCTTTATTCATCGGGCAGTTGATATATGCGTCATCTCCGCCCTTATCATATCGTGAAGCAGTAAATGCATTATTCATATCTATACTTTCAGCAGTTACTATTGGTGCAGCCGCATCAAAAAAATGAAGTGAACCTCCGCACATTGATATTATTCTTTCAGACAATGCTTCGCTTGTTAACGGTCCGGTTGCTACAACCGTTACCGCATCCTGCGGAAGCTCTGTTACTTCTTTTTCGATTATTTCAATCAAAGGTTCCGCCTTCAATCTTTGAGTAACAGTCTGTGAAAATATCTCCCTGTCGACAGCTAATGCGCCCCCTGCCGGAACGCTGCATCCATCAGCTGCATCCATCAACAGTGAACCAATACGGCGCATCTCCTCTTTGAGCAGACCTGCCGCACTTTCCACACGCGCGGCTTTAAGTGAATTGGAACAAATCAATTCGCAAAAGTTATCGCTTTTATGAGCCGGAGTTTTCTTATTAGGTTTCATTTCAAATAATCTGACTTTTATACCTCTTTTTGCGATTTGCCATGCAGCTTCACATCCGGCAAGACCGGCTCCAATCACGTTTACATACATTTTCTCTCACCACACAATTCTGATATATAAACTCATTCTCGTACTGTCCCATATATTTTACCACATATAATCAATTATAGCAACAAAAACTTTGCCCGGTCAGTCGTGTTATAAATTGCAATATAAAATGTCAGTGAAATTAAGCGACATTTTGTTTTTTTAGCAAATCATTAGCGGACAGTCCGTTGAATATTC
>CACYDC010000110.1 GCA_902773025.1 uncultured Ruminococcus sp. | reverse complement strand
TTATCATTGACATTATTATAAAATAATTCTAAAATAAAATATATGTATTATGACAGGATGATATAAGAATGAAAATATTAGCTATCGGTGATATAGTAGGAAGTGTCGGATGCAGGTTTCTGAGAAAAAAATTGCCTGCTCTAAAAAAATCTGAAGGTATCGATATGGTTATCGCTAACGGAGAAAATTCGGCCGACGGTAACGGTATAACACCTGCTTCTGCTGATAATATTTTTTCAAGCGGTGTAGATGTTATCACCGGAGGTAATCATAGCTTCAGAAGAAAAGAATGTTATAGTCTGTATGATGAATCACCTTTTCTTCTCAGACCGGCTAATCTTCCGGATAGGACCACACCGGGAAAAGGATGTACTAAATATGATTTCGGCAGAATACAGGTGGGCGTTATCAATCTTATGGGATGTATGTTTATGGAAGCGATCGATGACCCGTTCCGTACTGCCGATAAAATAATCAACAAGCTTGACACAAAAATAACAATTGTAGACTTTCATGCTGAGGCAACTGCCGAAAAACTTGCTCTCGCATATTATCTTGACGGTAAAGTATCTGCTGTTTTTGGCACACATACACATGTTCAGACTGCCGACGAGAGAATTTTTGAAAATGGTACAGGATATATTACCGATGTCGGTATGACAGGACCTGTCAATTCTGTTTTGGGAGTCAAACCAGAACTGGCAGTAAAAAAATTCACCGAAAAACTTCCTGTCAGATTTGATATTGCAGATGACCCGTGTAAAATGGATTGCATTATATATGAAATAAATGAAAAAACAGGCAAAACAATTTCACTAAAACGAATTCAAATTAGACAATGATTAGATTTTGTTAAGAAAATGCTTGAATATTATGCTTTTTATGTTATTATATATAGTGAAATATGATATTAATTATTAATTACAAGTATTATACGAGGAGGAAATAAAATGGAAATACTTAAAGTTTCTTCAAAATCATCACCAAATTCAGTTGCAGGCGCTATTGCAGGTGTGGTAAGAGATTATGGCTGTGTAGAGGTACAGGCTGTAGGAGCAGGCGCAACAAATCAGGCTTTGAAATCTGTGGCCGTTGCAAGAGGTTATCTTGCACCAATGGGAATTGACCTTGTTTGTATACCGGCATTTACCGTTATAGAAATTGATGGGGTTGAACGTACAGCAATGAAGCTTATTGTCGAAATAAGATAAATGCGATTATTTTTAATAAAAAACACTGTACAATTTTAGCTTTTTATGTTACAATTCACTTAGTGTTGCTCAGATTATCCGCTGCTGCAACTATCCGAATAATAATTAAGGAAGTGCTGAAAATGATAAACGGTTCAAGCTTCAGAAATGCGCTGATATCAGGTGCAAACAATATATTCTCTCATAAATCCGAAATAAATGCACTGAATATTTTTCCGGTTCCTGACGGAGATACAGGTACCAATATGTCAATGACAATACAAGCTGCTGTACAGGCACTTGAGAATATTACATCTCAAAGTGCTTCCGAAAACGCTTCTGTCGCTGCATCTGCAATGCTGAAGGGCGCAAGAGGTAATTCGGGAGTTATTTTATCACTGCTTTTCAGAGGAATTGCAAACGGATTCAGAGATAAGGATGAAATAGACGGCAAAACTCTTGTATCCGCTTTTCATATAGGCGTAGAAATGGCTTATAAGGCAGTAATGAATCCGACTGAGGGTACTATACTTACAGTAGCAAGGATGGCATTTGATGCCGGAAAAATTGCAGCTGAAGCTGATAATGACCCGATAATTGTTTTCGGGGCAATGTGCGCAAGCGCACATAATGCTCTTGATAAAACTCCGGAAATGCTTCCGGTCCTTAAAAAGGCAGGAGTAGTCGATGCCGGAGGCAAGGGACTGTGTATGATACTTGACGGTATGATATCATTGCTCAGGGATGGTGTCATAATACAGGCAATACCCGAAGATGAAGAGGAAAGCACAGGTATACAGGCTCAGATAGATGCAAGCGGTGAATTCTTTAAAAATGCTGCTGCTGAATTTGACAGCGTTATTAATTTTACATACTGTACAGAATTTATTATAGGCAAAGCAGATGACCTTTCAAAGAGTCCTGAGAAACTCCGTTCTTATCTTGAAACTATAGGTGATTGTGTCGTAGTAGCTGAAGATGAGGACATAATTAAGGTACATGTCCACACTGAAAATCCGGGTAAAGCAATGGAGGAAGCTCTTACATTCGGACAGCTTCTGACTGTAAAAGTGGAAAATATGAAGGAACAGCATAGAAAAGCTGCTGAAAAGTTTGAAAAAGAAAAAGAAGCCGCACAGTCTGCTCAGAAGAGAAAAGAGGAGCTTAAACAGGTACCTCCGGAAAATGAGGTCGGATTTGTTGCTGTTGCAAACGGTGATGGATTAGTAAGTGTATTCAAGGATCTCGGATGCAGTCATGTTGTCAGCGGCGGACAAAGCATGAATCCGAGTACAGAGGATATCTATGAAGCTGTTATGGCTACACCGGCTAAAACAGTATTTGTCCTTCCTAATAATAAAAATATTATTCTCGCAGCAGAACAGGTTATACCGCTTGTAAGTGACAGAGAAGTAATAATTATACCTACCAAAACAATACCTCAGGGACTTGTCGCTATGCTTTCATATGCGCAGGATTCAACACCTGAGCTTAACCGTGAATATATGACTGCTTCGCTGTCAACTGTTGCAACAGGTCAGGTAACTTATGCTGCAAGAAATTCTGAATTCGGCATGACAAAAATTAAAGAAGGCGATATTATCGCTCTCAATAACGGTAAGCTTACGGTAAAGGAAAAGGATCCGGTAAGAGCTGTTGTAAAGCTTGCTAAGGAAATGATCACAAAAGAAAGCTCATATGTCAGCCTTATATTCGGAAATGGCATTACTGAAGAACAAGCAACTGCCGCAATGGAAGGAATCAGATTAAGAACCGGCGGAAATGTCGATATTTCCCTTATTGAAGGAAATCAGCCGATCTACTATTTCATTCTTTCTGTAGAATAAAAAAATAAATAATTCGCATATCGGTCGTAATGATCGGTATGCGAATTTTTATTGTAAAATTATTTTGTTACATGGTTTATAAGACCGCCGTCTGAAATGATGTTTTGAATAAATGGCGGGAATGGCTCAGCCTGATAAGTCTTTCCTGTTGTGATATCGGTAATAATACCGGTGTCAAAATCAACGCTTACTTCGTCGCCTGACTTTATTTCTTTTGAAGCAGTATCACATTCAAGAATCGGCAAACCTATGTTTATTGCATTACGGTAGAATATTCTTGCAAATGTCGATGCAATTACACAGCTGATACCTGATGCTTTTATTGCGATCGGCGCGTGCTCTCTTGACGAACCGCATCCGAAATTCTTTTCAGCAACCATTATATCTCCGTTTTTAACCTTCTTTGTAAAATCAATATCAATATCCTCCATACAATGTGAGGCAAGCTCGCTGTGTGAGCTTGTATTCAGATATCTTGCAGGAATAATAACATCTGTATCAACATTATCCCCGTATTTATGTACAATACCCTGTGCTTTCATAATATATTATCCTTTCTGCGTATTTTAATAGTTTTAAAGTATTATCTCACTTTAGCCGGGTCGGTAATATAACCCGTTACCGCACTTGCTGCCGCAACAGCAGGAGATGCAAGATATACCTCTGATTCTACATGACCCATTCTGCCTACAAAATTCCTGTTTGTTGTTGTAACTGCACGTTCTCCCTTTGCAAGTATACCCATATGTCCTCCAAGACAGGGTCCGCAGGTAGGTGTTGACACAACTGCGCCGGCTTCAATAAAGATATCAAACAGTCCCTCATGCATTGCCTGGAGATAAACGCTCTGTGTTCCGGGTATGATAATACATCTTACACCATTTGCTACCTTTTTACCCTTAAGAATTTCAGCTGCCGCACGAAGGTCAGTAATTCTGCCGTTTGTACATGAGCCTATTACTGCCTGATCGATTTTTACCTCAGTTTCACCTATCTCATCAACTGTACGCGCATTTTCCGGAAGATGGGGGAATGCTACTGTCGGACGAAGCTTAGACAGATCTATGATATATTCTGCATCGTATTCGGCATCGTCATCTGCATAATATTCCTTAGCTTCTCCTTTAAAACGTCCGTTTGTATACTCTCTTGTAATATCGTCAACCGGGAATATACCGTTCTTTGCGCCTGCTTCAATAGCCATATTTGCAATACAAAGTCTGTCATCTATATTAAGATACTGCAAACCATCTCCGAAAAATTCCATTGATTTATAAAGAGCGCCGTCAACGCCGATCATTCCGATAATATGAAGAATAACATCCTTACCGCTGATAAATTCCGCCGGCTTGCCGGTGAGTACAAATTTGATTGCAGACGGTACCTTGAACCATGCTTTACCGCTTATCATGCCGGCGGCCATATCGGTTGAACCAACACCTGTTGAAAATGCGCCTAACGCTCCATATGTACATGTATGGCTGTCTGCGCCGATACAAAGACTGCCAGGTCCGACAAGACCCTTTTCCGGAAGGAGCGCGTGTTCTATTCCCATCTGACCCACATCATAGAAATTCTTGATATCATATTTATCTGCAAATCTTCTTACCTGAGCGCACTGTTCAGCAGCCTTGATATCCTTATTTGGCGTAAAGTGGTCCATTACCATTGCTATTTTTGTATTGTCGAATACCTGACAGGCACCGCCGTCATTGAATACATTTATTGCAACAGGTGATGTTATATCATTACCGAGCACCATATCCAGTTTTGCTTCGATAAGCTGACCAGCCTTTACACTATCAAGACCAGCATGAGCTGCCAGTATTTTTTGTGACATTGTCATTCCCATTTTACTGATTCCTCCTGTATTTTTAATTCAGAAATTTTATTTATGTCATATTTGATTGTATCACTATCTATTGAAAAAGAATGTAAAATATGATACAATTCCGTTAATGAAAGAGTTATTACTTTTTAGCAAGGAGAACTGATAGTATAATGTACACTATTTATCTGCCAAAGAATCAGAAAAATCAGAATCATACACTTACAGAAATATTTGAATCTATGCCCATGGTACGTATTTTTGATAAAGACAGGATAATATATTCCCAGGGCGATAAGCCCGACTGCTTTTATTATCTTAAAAACGGCAGAATAAAAATATACATTACATCCGAAAACGGAACTGAAAAAACCCTTTCTGTTATAGATAAGGGTGCTATTTTAGGAGAAGCTGCATTTTTTGATGAAAGAGAGAGAATGTCCTCTGCAAAAGCCCTTACCAGAAGCGAGCTTATTCCCATAAGCAAAAATATACTTACGGAAATAATCAGACATTATCCACGTGCTGCGTTTGAGCTTTTCAGACTCCAGGCACAGACAATAAGAATACTGTCACAGCAGGTAGATTCTATAGCTTTTTTAAGCGCTAAAAGCAGGTTATGTTCATTTCTGAAAGAAAGCGGCCTGCAAAACAATAATATTGTTACGGCAACACACGAAGAAATAGGAAGTATCATAGGCGCAACGAGAGTAACTGTCAGTAAGCTGATCGGTGAACTTACATACCTCGGTGCGATCAGAACAGGTTACAGAAAAATTCAAATACTTGATCCTGATTTGCTTATTTGAGAATAGTTTTATACGCACAGAAAACCTCCGACCATACATTGACCGGAGGTTTTCTGATTTTAGGAGGAATGTATATATGAAGAAAAAACTTAAAAGCTTGATTTATATCTGCGTTTGCAAATAATCTATATTTCGTTTTCTTCAAAAAAGAAAATCTCTTCAAAGTGTTTGTCAAGTGCAATACAAAGAAGCAATGCAAGCTTTGCACTCGGACAAAATTGATTATTCTCTATCGAGCTGATCGTTTGTCTTGAAACTCCAACCATCTCGGCAAGATCGCCCTGTGATATTCTTTTCTCCGCACGGGCCACACGAAGCTTGTTCTGAAATATTATATCCTTCATATTCTCACACCATAAAGAACAAAACAAGGCATCCTGCTGCTGCAAGTCCTGTTCCTATTCCTGCTACAAGATAAGACATCTTTTTCAGATTTATAAACTGATATATAAAAGTGGTGCAAAGATACGACGTTATAATAGCAACAAATTCATAGAATGGTCTGTGATTCAATGCGTTATATACACTGAATACAAGACAAAGGATTCCAACGATCACTGCTCCCAGACCAAAAGAAAAATTATAAACACGTTGCTCCCTTTCATCAAGGGCACTGCGGTTTTGCTCTTTATTTTTTTGCAGTATTTCCTTCTTATCCATAGCCGCCTCACTAATCACTGTTATCCTATGTACTTATGTTATCATATTCTATTATTTTTGTCAAGTATTCTTGACAATATTTCTTATAAACTTGACATGCTATAGCTTTACTTTTCAACATTTTTTAGTTTATAGTTGAAAACTTTATTTTTTTTAAAAGTCACTGCACACTCAATTTATGGTTATGCAGTGACTTCTTCTTAGCTATTAATAGATTAAAATAATTAACTATTATCTTCCTGTATTTCTGACGGTATATCCTCAATCATATCCTCAAGATTTCCGGGCGGATCAAGGATCTCGTCACTTATTTCTTCTTCTGCTTCCTCATTATCATTCGGATCATCATGCGGTGCCCTTGCAATAGTAGCAACCTTGCTTCCATCAATCGTTTTCATAACAATTACTCCCTTTGACGGTCTTGCACATATTCTGATAGATGAAGCTTCGATCCTGATAATAACACCATTGTCGGATATCATGATAATATCGTCATCAATATCAACTGCCTTTATCGCAGCGACCTTTCCGAATTTATCTGTATGATAATTTGTAAGACCCGAACCGCCTCTTGATTGCAGACGATAATCGCTGATCTTTGATAATCTGCCATAGCCTGTTTCTGATACAGTCAGGATATATGCGCCTTCTCTCAGTACGGACATTCCTATTACCCTGTCATCATCACGAAGCGTTATTGCTTTTACACCTCTTGCAGTCCTGCTCATTGAACGTACATCTGTTTCTTTGAAGCGTATTGCCATACCGTTTCTGGTCGCAGCAAGAAGCTCGGAATTTCCGTCAGTAAGTCTTACCCATGTAAGCTCATCATCATCATCAAGATCAATTGCAATAAGTCCGCCCTTACGGTTGGTATAAAAATCCTTTGTTGCAGTTCTTTTAATGATACCGTTTTTGGTTATCATCACAAGATACATATCTTCATCGCCCTGCTCAGGTATCTTTATCATAGATGTTACCTTTTCATCAGTGCTGAGCGGAAGAAGATTATTTATATTCATTCCCTTTGAGGTTCTTGAACCTTCAGGAATTTCATAGCATTTCAGACGGTACACTTTTCCAAGATTGGTAAAGAACAGAACATAATCATGTGTTCCGCTTATAAACATATCAGTTGCAACGTCCTCATCACGTCTGTTCATACCGCTTATTCCTCTGCCGCCGCGGCGCTGGGTATGATATGTATCCATTTTCTGACGCTTTACATATCCGAGATTTGTCATCGTGAGCACACAGTCCTCATACGGTATAAGATCTTCTATATCAACCTCTCCGCTGACAACTCCGATCTCAGTGCGTCTTTCATCATTGAATTTTCTCTTTATCTCATTAAGCTCGCTTTTTATTATTCCTAGAAGCCTTTCTCCGTTGCTGAGGATATCCTTATAATCCGCAATTTTCTCGATAAGAGAAGCAAGCTCGGCTTCTATTTTTTCCCTCTCCAGACCTGACAGCTGACCAAGCCTCATAGATACGATAGCCTGTGTCTGCGGTTCGTCAAGTCCGAACCTTTCTGAAAGTTTCTGTTTAGCTGTCGGCTGATCCTTTGACGCGCGTATAATTTTTATTACTTCGTCAATAAAATCAATAGCTATTTTCAGACCTTCGAGAATATGCGCTCTTTCTTCCGCTTTTTTCAGATCATATATAGTTCTTCTTGTGATAATTTCAACCTGAAAATCAATATAGTTCTGTATTATATCCTTAAGGTTAAGTATTTTCGGCACGCCATTCACGATTGCAAGCATAATAATACCAAATGTTACCTGCATTTGAGAATATTTATAAAGATTATTGAGTACTATCTGCGGAGAAGCCTCACGCTTGACAGTTATTTCAATATGCATGCCGTTACGGTCAGAGTGATCTTCAATATTTGAAATACCTTCTATTTTTTTGTTTTTTACCATTTCTGCAATACTGAGAACCAATTCAGCTTTATTGACCTGATAGGGTATTTCGGTTACGACAATTTTAAATCTTCCGTTTTTCTCTTCAACTATCTCAGCTCTTGCCCTGACTGTAATTTTTGCTCTGCCCGTAGCATATGCCGCCCTGATACCGCTTTTACCCATTATTATACCGCCGGTCGGGAAATCAGGACCCTTGATATACTGCATGATGTCATCAAGTGTTGCATCAGGATTATCTATAACACAGGATACACCGTCAATGACCTCACCTAAATTATGCGGAGGAATATTTGTTGCCATACCTACAGCAATACCCTTTGAACCGTTTACAAGCAAATTCGGGAAACGCGAAGGAAGCACAGAAGGTTCTTTTCTGCTGTCATCATAATTCGGAACATAGTCAACTGTTTCCTTATCAATATCTGTCAGCATTTCCACAGAGATCTTACTCATTCTTGCTTCGGTATAACGATATGCAGCAGGCGGATCTCCGTCCACAGAACCGAAGTTGCCGTGACCGTCAACAAGTGTATATCTCATTGAAAAATCCTGCGCAAGGCGAACAAGCGCATCATATACCGAGGCATCACCGTGAGGATGATATCGGCCAAGCACATTTCCGACTGTAGTAGCGCATTTTTTATAGGGCTTTTCCGGGGTAAGCTTATCCTCATACTGTGAATACAATATTCTTCTATGTACCGGCTTTAATCCGTCACGAACATCCGGAAGTGCTCGTGATACGATAACCGACATAGAGTAATCAAGAAATGATTTTTTCATTTCCCTCTCAATATCCACATCAATTATTTTCGTATTGGACAATGCTTCTTGTATATCCAAATTAATTTCCTCCTTTTAAAGCTTTGCTAAAAACAATTCCGCATATCAGACTGCGGTCATATACTTTTGTATTTTTCGTCAACAAAAAGGCTGCGTATTTTCTTTATCTGATTTTCGTTCAGGACCCTTTTTGGTATAAAGCAGAACTGTTCTATATCCGTATAAACGAGAACAGTTGTTTTGCTTTCAGCGATAGCGCATATATATATCAGCGGTATTTTCAGATGGTGTTTATTATCTCTTACAGAAAATTCATTTTCTGTAAGAATCACTGTTTTTGAACTGATTTCCTTTTTATTTCTTTTATAGAATTCAGATGAATCCTTTTTTATTAAATAAGGATTAATAACATCATAATAAGACATTACATAGCATCCCATAGCTATCAGGAGAAACCAGCATATTATCTGGTATATATTTTCTCTTATATTAATAAAAGCAGCCGAACCTATCAATATTGAAATTATTCCTGTTATACGGAATATCATTTTGTTTTCCTTTGGAATAATATACTTGTTTCTGGAAAGCTGCATACTGATAAAATCTTCTTCTGTGATCAAAAAACTGACAGTAATGTCTGATTTATTTATTTTTTCCATTTTTTATTCTACCCATTCTTCTGTATCTGTCCGGCATTTCTCTTTTGAATATCCTTGAAAGCTCAATACGATCATTTTCATTCATAGATTTTTTAGCAATGACCGTCAATCTGTCTTCGATCCCGCCGATAAGAACAAATATGCTGTCTGTTTCGATACAGTCTGACAGTTCAGTATAATATTTTTTAGTATACTCATATTCGTTTTTCATTGTAAAATAATCCTTATACAGATCAAACGAATACTCTTTACGCAGTAATTTCGAGCTTTTAAAAATATGCTCTCCTCTCAGCTTTGCTTTTTTCGGCAGCATATACAGGTAATAACTGCACATATACATACAAATCAGAAGGACTATTGCCGCCACAGGAAATCTTGAAATATCAAAACCATTCAGCATCAGTATAAATAACATTCCCATTGCAAGAAAGAAAAATACTGATGATTTCCATTCTCTTCCCCTTGAGCTTCCGCACCTGAGGTCGAAAATTCTGTAGCCCTCGGCATATTCCTTTATTTTCAGCTTGTTATCAAAACTCATTATGCAGTGATTATTCATGATCATTCACCGTCAATGGTTATCATTGAGGAAAGTCGTTGATACAACTCCGGTTTTACCTTTTTCAGATTCAAAGGGTGAAATGTTTCAGAATTCACAAAACCATGTACTGTACTACCCTTTGCCATAAGTTTTCCGTCAAGGAGCACACGATATAAGAATTCAATTCTTGCGAAACTCATCTTTGATATTGTGGTTTCTATTATGACTTTATCCTCATAATGTACAGGAATAATATATTTACACTGAAGGTCAGTGAGCGGAAGCATTACACCCTGTTTTTCAAGCTCACTGTAGCTTATTCCTGTCATTTTTATAAATTCTGTTCTTGCAGCCTCAAACCATACAGGATACACCGAATGATGTATTATTCCCATCATATCTGTTTCGGCATACCGCGCAGTTATTTCCAGTCTGTTTATTTTTTCCATATTATTCTTCCTCATTAGGTTCTGTACCAGACATAAGTATTGCCCTTATCTCATTATATACCTCAGGTTCTATTACTCTTTCCGGAATAGCAAAAGCCCTGTCATTTTCGGTAAATATCATTATAATATTATCGAATTCCTCAATAGTTGATTTTCCGTCAAGCTCTATACTCCATTTTCCGTCATTTCTTCCAATATCAATATGAGTCGGATATATTTCAGCCTCTACAGTTTTTCCGTCCGCCATCATTTTAGCCATACTTTTCAGATAAAAATGAGGAACGATCCATATCATAGCTATCACTGCAAGACAAATTATTCCGAAAAAAAGATTATAATCGTTATACTGTGATTTTGCCGTAAAATATGTAACAAAAAATACCACTGCTGCTATTCCAAGAAATACGCTTTGTATTGCTGCTCTTTTTCCTTTTGTTTTTATTATATCGCTGTGATACAGACATTTATACAGTTCTTCTTTTGTCAGTACATACGAAAGTCTGAAACCTGTTTCAGGTATTTCATATTCCTCTGCGTCATCATCACTGACAAATTCTGCTTCAGAACCGTCCCATTCAGGATTTTCTTCATTTTCAAGATTTCTCAGTTCATCAGCGATCTCAGTTACTTCCTTTTCCTGAGTTAAATTATCGTCATCACTCATTAAAGCAATTCCTTTCTTTATTTTATTAAGATATCATCGGTCATATATCCAGATTCTGGACATACTTAGCGTTTTTCTCTATAAAATCTCTTCTTGGTTCGACTTTATCGCCCATCAGAATCGTAAACACCTCATCTGCTGCCGCTGCGTCTTCCATTTCCACGCGGAGCATTATTCTTGTTGCAGGATCCATTGTTGTTTCCCAAAGCTGCTGAGGATCCATTTCACCAAGACCTTTATATCTCTGTATCTCGTAGTTGCCTCCGAGATCGGACATTATCTTATCTCTTTCTTCATCCGAATATGCGTAGTAATGATCGTTTTTACCCTTTGTTATTCTGTAAAGCGGAGGCTGCGCTATATACACATGGCCTTCTTCAAGCAGCGGCCGCATAAATCTGAAAAAGAATGTAAGCATCAGTGTACGTATATGTGAACCGTCGACATCCGCATCGGCCATAATAATTATCTTTCCGTAGCGCAGCTTGCTAAGGTCGATCTCATCACCTATTCCGCATCCGAGCGCAGTAATAACAGGCATAAGCTTATCGTTGCCGTATACTCTGTCAAGTCTTGCTTTTTCTACATTAAGCATCTTGCCCCATAGCGGAAGTATTGCCTGAAACCGTCTGTCACGGCCGCCCTTTGCCGAGCCTCCTGCAGAATCTCCCTCTACGATATATATTTCTGTTTCGTCAACATTTTTTGACTGGCAGTCAGCAAGCTTTCCCGGAAGACCCGCGCCTTCCATCGCTGTTTTTCTTCTTGCGAGGTCCCTTGCTTTTCTTGCTGCTTCCCTTGCCTTAGCAGCAAGCACTGCCTTATCAAAAATTGCCTTGGCAGTTGCCGGATTTTCCTCAAGATACTGTTCAAGCTTATCACTAATCAGTTTATCCACCAATGTACGTATAGAAGTATTTCCGAGCTTTGCCTTTGTCTGGCTTTCAAACTGAGCATCCTTAAGCTTAACACTTATAACTACTGTAAGACCCTCACGGATATCTTCGCCGCTGAGTCCTTTTTCACCCTCTTTTATTATATTGAATTTACGGGCATAGTCATTCATTACTCTTGTAAGCGCTCTTTTAAAGCCTTCCTCATGGGTACCGCCATCGTTAGTATGAATATTATTAGCAAAAGAGAGTATCAATTCGTTATAGCTGTCATTATACTGCATAGCTATTTCCGCAGAAGCCGTATCATCCTCATTTTTTGCTGAAAAATGCATTATATCCGGATGTATAACATCCAGACCTCTTTTTTTATGAACATAATCTACAAAGCTTGATACACCGCCCTCATAGCAGAAATCATCCCGTAAAATATTTTCGGGATCTCTTTTATCCTGCAGTTCAATATGTATTCCTGCATTAAGAAAAGCCTGTTCACGAAGTCTTATTGAAAGAGTTTCATAATCATAGACTGTTGTTTCTGTAAAGATCTGTGGATCAGCCTTAAAGGTTACAACAGTACCTTTTCTGTCTGTTTCTCCTATTTCCTCAAGCTCAGTAGCAATCGCGCCTCTTTCAAATCTCTGACGGTATATATTACTGCCGTCATAGACCTCGACCTCTGTCCATTCTGAAAGCGCATTTACTACCGACGCGCCCACACCGTGGAGTCCTCCGGCCACTTTATAACCGCCTCCGCCGAATTTTCCTCCGGCATGAAGAACGGTAAATACGACTGTAACAGCAGGTATTCCAAGCTTCGGCTGTATACCCACAGGTATACCACGGCCATCATCCTTTACTCTTATTATATTATCCGGCAATATTTCCACATCTATTTTTTTACAATAGCCTGCCAGTGCTTCATCTATAGAGTTGTCTACTATTTCATACACGAGGTGGTGAAGACCCCTCGGGCCTGTAGAACCTATATACATTCCCGGACGTTTTCTTACAGCCTCAAGTCCCTCAAGTACCTGTATTTCAGCTGCTCCATATTCCTGATCAGTCTGAGAAATTTCATTATTCTCAATATTTTCTATATTATCCATAATTTATACCTCTCTGAGTTGCAAGCTGTAACCTTTTAAGGTTATTTATTTTTTTTCTTGTTCTTTTGTTCCGATATTCCGGGTTTTTCCTTTTTGAATTTAACAGTCAACGGAAGCATAAGCACTGCAGCAGTGACTGTAAATAAATCCATAAGTACGGTAACAATAGTCAGATTATCCGTTGATATTATTATTATGAGATTTATAAGTATCAATACTGCGCAAACAATCATTATAAACAGCATTTTTCCCGGTGTTTTACTCACGATAAATTCTTTTTTACAATGATAACATACATTTTTTCCTCTTTTTATACTGTCAACCTCTTTATAGCTGTAAACAGCATTACAATAAGGACAAACAGGCAATTTCAGCAATAACATCCTCTCCTCTTGTCACTTATTATCATATTTTTTTCCTACTATAAAAGATACTTCCTCTGCTTCATTATCTTCTGTTTCATCTTTATAATCATAGATAATTTCGGTTTTTTCAGGTTCATATTTTGGGATAATATCTTCATTTTCTTCAATTTCTTTATTCTCAGATATAATTTCTGTCTTGTTTTCTTCAATTGAAGAATTATATATCTTTATGTCATCATCACCATCTTCTGAAGCTTCTGTTTCCTCTGTTTTATTAATTGTTCCGCTTATATCTATATCTATGCCTGAGGTTATATCCAGTTCTTTTTCATTTTCATCTATTAACCTGTCATATTTATCTTCCTGGTCTTCTTCAGTAGTCTTAATGCTTGTTTTTGCTTTCATAAAGCTTTTGCTGAAATCATCTCCGACATTAAGCTCTATCGGCTGTTCATGTTTTTTATTATTCTTCTTGTCAGGTATCGGCAGCGGATCTATTTTTCTATGCAGTTTTTTAACAGCAGATTTATCTGAACACGGTTCAAGCTTAACAAAGAAAGGAACCAGTAAATAAAATATTAAAAAAGGAGTCATTACGTACAATAAGCCTCTGAAATCGTTATGTTTACCATAATTTGAATAAACAAGCATTATGATAAGCGATGAAATTACAGTCGCTCCTGCTATTCCATATAACAGACGATGTATTACAACGTTTGATATACATTTGCATCCTTTGCAGATATGTTCACCTTTGGTTTTTAATATTCCGGCACCAATAAACGATACCTTCCTGTGGCAATATGGACATTCAGTCAATAGTCTTTTTGCCATATTATCATTCCTTTCAAAAGATTTGCTCATTCAAACAATATCCTTCCCGGTCCTTTTCCGGAATATTGTTCAATTCTTTTTATTATTGTCACGGAAGCCAACTGACAGATATATACCCTGTAATCATCTTCTTCCATGCATATTACAAAGGACTTGGGAAGTTCTGAAGAAACATATATCACTTTTTTATTTTTTTCCGCATCTGCAAGAAATTCTCTCGTTTTATATGATATGGTAGCATTATCCATATCAAATATTCCCATTATTTCATCAGTATTTACGATAGTTTCCCCGCCTAAATGAAGGTACATTATTCTTCCCCCGAAATATATATATTTCCTTCCTTCACTGTAAAAACATTCTTTGCATTTACATTTGATTCACAGCATGATATAAAGACCTGCATTCCCTTCAGTTTTCTGAGAAGATAATCCTGCCTTGATGAATCAAGCTCGCTCAGAACATCATCAAGCAGTATTACGGGTTTTTCTCCTTTTTTATCTCCCAGGACTGTCGCTTCGGCAAGCTTGAGTGACAGAACAGCTGACCTCTGCTGTCCCTGCGAACCAAAGCTTCTTGCTTCTTTGCCGTTTATTTTTACGATTATATCATCTCTGTGTATTCCGGAAGAAGTATATCCGCAGTAAATATCATCCTGCTGTTTTTTTCTTAGTGTTTCAAGTATAGTCAGTTCTATATCCTTTGTGTTCATGCTTTTTTCAGCGCCGCTATTCATTTTATAGCTGATATCTATTTTTTCTTTTCCCTTGCTTATTCCATCATAAAATTCAGCCGCAGGAATACTCAGCTTATCCATGTATGCAAAACGTTCAGCAGCTATCAATGAGCCTTCCGATGCAAGCTTTTCATTCCATATTTCCAGAGTATCCTCAAGCTCCCTGTGTCTTGGAATATCCTTAAGCAATGCATTTCTTTCATTGAGTATTTTTTTATATCTTGACAATACCGAAGTATATGCAGGTTTTATCTGACATATTGCCGCATCGACAAAATTTCTCCTTTCCTCCGGTCCGTTTTTTATTAGTGACAGGTGGTTAGGTGAAAATACTACAGCGCAGAAGCTTCCCACAATCTGAGATACATAATTCTTAGGTACATCATTAAGTATTGGTTTTCTTTTACCGTTTTGTATTATAATCTGTATAGTCTGTTCACGTCCGCAGGAGTAAAAGGACATATTGATTTCGGAAAACTTTTCTCCGAATTTTATCAGTTCGTTTTCTTTTGAGCCTCTGAATGACCGTCCGCCTGTGCATAGCCACATGCATTCCAGAAGATTTGTTTTTCCCTGCGCATTTTCTCCGCAGATTACGTTTATTCCGTCAGTCGGATACAATACATCATGATTCAGATTCCTGTAGTTTACAAATTCCAGACTTTTTACAAACACTCAGCACACCTCAAGAATTGTATTATCATATTCTGCTTTATCTCCTTTTCGGAGTTTTTTTCCGCGCATCGTGCATACTTCACCGTTCAGTCTTACCAATCCGTCCTGTATGGCTATTTTTGCCTGTCCACCTGTCTGAAAGCATCCTGCGGTTTTCAGGGCATCATCAAGTCTGATATATTCTTCATCCGGGTTTAATTTTACTTTTTCGTAATTCATTTTGATAACCTCATAGGCATTAGCATAAATAGGAAGCTGTCGCCCTCTGTGGGTTTTATAACGATAGCTTTTGTTGCTCCCGTAAACTCCATTATTATCTCATCGGTTTCGCTGTAGCGAAGTGCATCAAGCAGGAATTTGTTATTGAACCCTATTTCAAGATTTTCTCCTGTCATTGAAACCTCAAGCTGATCATGTGCCTGACCAAGTGATGTATTACAGGTTGTTTTTATAATATTTTCATCTATTATGCATTTTATCGGACTTTTCATTTTATCAGTCAGAAGGAGTGACATTCTTTCTATCGTATCCATAAATTTTCTTGTATTTATTCTCAGTCTTGTAATATGATTATCCGGTATTGAAGCCTTATAATTTATGAATTCTCCTTCAATTAGTCTTGATATGATTGAATAGCCTGCTATATTGAATATTATATGTCTGCTGCTTGTTATCATACTTACTTTTTTAACTGAGTCTGTTATAAGTTTATTTACTTCAATAAGCGACTTTCCCGGTACGATGAATTTTTTTTCATTATCACAGTTGATTTTCTCTGTTCTCATAGCGAGTCTGTAACCGTCCAGGGAAACCATTTTTATTGTGTTTTTTTCTATTTCGAACAATGTTCCTTTGTTTGTAGGTTTTATATCGGTATCTGCCACTGCGTATATTGTCTGTCTTATCATACTGCTGAGGGTTTCCCCATCCATTTCGATAACATCGGTGTTTCTTATCAGCGGTATTTCCGGATAATCGGCTGCCGGTATTCCTACGAGTTTATAATCTACGTTTCCGCTTGATATGTATACTATATCTTTCTTATCTGACTCTATAATTATCTTGTCCTCGGGAAGCTTTCTGATTATTTCAGAAAATATCTTTGCTTTTATTATTATACTTCCTTCCTCGATTATTTTTGCGTCGATTGAGGTATTTATACATATATCAAGGTCATAGCCGTACATTGTAATATTGCCTGCTCCTGTTTTGATGAGTATACCCTCGAGTGCAGGTATTGTTGTTTTGACAGACACTGCTCTTTGAACATTTGTAACTGCTTCTGTAAGCTTTTGTCTGTTACATTCAAATTTCATTCTTATCAGTCCTTTTTGTCGCTGTTTTATATATATACAATAGTATAATTTTAGTAATAGTAATAGCAGCGGTTGAAAAGTTGAAATGATTATTTTTCGTGTATTTTTCTTATATTTCTGAAGTTTTTTATTGTTGAAATTTTGTTTGATATTTGTTTATAATTTTAGTGTCTTTGAATTTATTAACATTGTTGTTGAATTATGTTAGTTGAATGTTAAAAATAAGTTTAAAATTTTCAAAGCTTCATAATACAGTTTTCAACCGAAAATGTTAAATGTTGAAAAAGTTATCAACATCATCTGTTGCGGATATTTTTTATTATATCATCAACAGTTGATTTTAATTTTGGGTCCTTTTTCATATTCTTTTCAATCTGTTTCAGAGCATATACTATTGTAGAATGATCTCGTCCTCCAAATTCTTCTCCTATGTTATTCATCGACATATTAGTGATTTCTCTGACAGCATAAACTGCTATCTGTCTTGCATTGGATATATTGGAATTTCTTTTTGATGATCTTATATCATTGCTTGTCAGGCCGAAATTTCTTGCGACCTCATCTATTATCATTTCGACTGTCAATGGAGGCGGCTGATCGTTATTGAGTATTTCTGATATTGTTTTCTGGGCGATATTTATTGTTATCTTATCGCCGTAGAGCTGATTCTTTGCCTTCAGTTTTTTTACCACTCCTTCAAGCTGTCTTATATTTGTTTTAAGACGTGTTGCTATATACTCGGTGACGTCATCAGGCAGTTCTATTTGCAGCAATTCTGCTTTTCTTCTTATGATAGCTATTCTTGTTTCGAAATCAGGCGGCTGTATATCTGCTATAAGGCCTGATTCAAAGCGGCTGCGTAGTCTGTCCTCGAGTGTTTGTATTTCCTTAGGCGGCCGGTCGGAGGTCAGCACTATCTGACTTTTTGCCTCATAGAGTGTGTTGAATGTGTGGAAAAATTCCTCCTGAGTTGCATCCTTTCCTCCGATGAACTGGATATCGTCCACTAAAAGGACATCAGATTTACGATATTTCTGACGGAACTCTATATTTGATTTTTTCATCAGGGCTTCTATAAGCTCATTTGTAAAATCCTCGCCCTTTACATATACTATATCCTTTTCCGGATGATTCTTATGTATTTCGTTTCTTATTGCGTAAAGCAGGTGTGTTTTGCCAAGTCCAGAATTTCCGTATATAAACAACGGGTTATATGCTCTTCCGGGATTTGTTGCAACTGCCAATGAAGCTGCGTGAGCAAATTTATTAGCCGAACCTACTATAAATGTATCGAATGTGAATTCGTAATCCTCATCTATTGTTTTTTCTGTTATTTCCTGTTCCTTTTCGCTTATTTCATTAGGAACTATTATAACGAGTTCGAGTGTCATACCGAAAATATTTTCCATAGCTTCGGTAAGAAACTTATGATATACCGTCATCACGATATTTCTCTGAAAATCGGATGGAACCATAACTATGGCTTTTCCTTCTGCCAAATCCAATTTTACAGGTTCAATATTGGCAAGCCATGATTTATATGCTGAAGTAGTTACGATTTTTTTACAGTAGTCAAGCACCAAAGTCCAGGCTTCGTTAAATGAATCCATAAATACCTTCTTCTCCTATTTCTATAATTTTCCGTTCTTTGTTAACGGGTGTTAATACGAAACAATTATCATATGTTGATTTATTCATATAAACACTTATACGAGATTAATTATAACACAAATATTCATATATTTCAAATAATTTCAAATAATTTTTCGCCCGGCCATGGAAATCAACTTTCTTCTTCAGAATATTGGGACTCTGTCCCAAACCCTGCCGGAGGAAACCCTTTTTTGAAAAAAAGG
>CACYDC010000109.1 GCA_902773025.1 uncultured Ruminococcus sp. | reverse complement strand
TTTCCGCTGTTTCGGAGAAAAGAAAATGAAACAGATTGTTTACTTCTTGTTCTCTTCTCACTGATCCTTTCCTTTCCTTATCTGCTGCCGGACAGCTACAGTCTTGCAGAAGATTTGTTTTTCCATTTATCACGTATCGAAGGTATTACGGAAGGCATCCGTGCCGGGTATTTTCCCGTCCGGAACGAACTTTTCTGGCTGAAGAATTACGGCTACGGAACCGGTTATTTTTATCCGGATCTTTTCCTATATTTTCCTGTCTTGCTGCGGCTTTTAGGATTTTCTTTGCTGAGCTGCTATAAAATTTTCGTCGTTGTGTGTACATTTTTATCACTTGGAAGCTTTTATCTGACAACGAAAATAATTTTTCATAACCGTTACGCCGGACTGGCATCATCAATCATTTTTGGCTTTTGTACATACCGCGGCATTGCGGTTTTCTATCGCGCGGCGATCGGCGAAGCCCAGGCATTTATTTTCCTGCCTCTCATCATTTTGGGTATTTACTTTCTTTTCAACGGAAAACCCGAATACTGGTGGATCTTCGGTACAGGATTCTGGGGAGTGCTCAGCTGCCACATTATCAGCCTGACACTTGCGGGATGTCTGACAGCTATTTATTTTCTGATCCGGATCAAAACGATTTTCAGAAACCGAATGATCATTCTCGGTATCATTAAAGCCTTTCTTGTCACGATACTGCTTGGAGCCGGATTCTGGCTACCGATGATCGAGCAGATGGATGGAAATTCACTGAACATGAACATTCTCATTTCTTCAAAAATGGGGAGCCTGATCACGAGCAACGTCAGTTCAGTCAGAAATCTGCTGATCTTCTTTCATGACTGGCATTTTGATGAGAATTATGCTCGAATAGTTTATCCGGGATGGATCTTCCTGGCAATACCCTTTTTACGGCTGATTTTCATTCTCCAAAAGAAAAAAGTGCCGAAAGCCGCTGACATCATGCTTTTGGCCGGCATCATTTTAATGATATGCAGCACGGATCTGTTCCCCTGGAAATATCTGGTCTGGTTTATCAATCGTATTCAGTTTACCTGGCGGTTATTGGCTCCGGTCAGCGTCCTTCTTCCGATTTGCGGAGGATTCTTTTTCGCAGAGCTCAGTAAGGGATCCCGATCCTTTATCTGTTTAGGAATATTGTTTATTCTTTGTTCTTTTTGTACTTTCCGAATCTATTCTGATACGATCCTGAACAGAACTGTTTCTGAGGATCAATTCATTATGCAGGATAACCGTGTTGCAGGAATGGAATACCTCCCGAGCGGGCTCCGTCCCGAATTTATTGATAAAAATCGGGACACTGTCGGCACAGAGCCTGCAAATATTGAGATCGTTTCACACAAACGCAGCGGATTGTCTTTTCGGTTTTCATATAAATATGACGGGGATGAACCCATGCTCAATTTCACTGTTCCGCTGATCCGATATCATGGTTATAAAGGGACTTACACTTCACCGGAAGGTGAAACAAGCCGGATCCCTGTCAGCAGGAGCGAAAACGGGCTGGTCCTTATTCAGCTTCCGAACAGCAGCGGCGGAACGATACATGTCGCATATTACAAGACCGCTTTCGAAAAGGCCGGTGAGGTGATTTCGCTTTTGACTTTGTTTTCAATAATATTCTTCATCATTCAAAAACAAAAGAAAAAGCTGCTTTTTGTTTAGTTACATTTATGAATTTTTCCTGCAAAATTGCAATTTACTGAACTATATCTGAAAGCATTTGGATCACTTGTTATTCTCATCAGCAGAACCATTCGTATTATTATAAACAAAAGCCCCGCGGCTGCGGGGCATTTATTTTCAGCTGATCGGCTGCGGGGTAGCGGAGATCTTGCCGTTAGGCGGCGGGAAGATCGCTTCAAACTCAGCCTGACTGAGCGTTTCGACTTCCAGCAGTTTTTCGGCAACTTCCACCAGCTGCGTATCATATTGGGTCAGGATCTCCTTCGCCTGTTTGTAAGCTTCGCCGACGATGCGCTTGACTTCTTCGTCAATGCTTTCAGCGACAGCTTCCGAATAATTGCGCTGTTCGGAGATCTCACGGCCAAGGAAG
>CACYDC010000108.1 GCA_902773025.1 uncultured Ruminococcus sp. | reverse complement strand
CGGGCGGTCAGCCGTTAAATCCATCGTGCAGCAAGTCCATAAACGCAAGGCACAAGCGCTGGTTCTCTGGCGACAGCGTCTGAAACTTGTCGAGCAGGGCAAAACTCATTTCTGAATAATCCGGACATTCGATCGCACCGATCAGCAAGTGATCGGGAGTCGTATCAAGAGCCTGACAGATGCGCAAAAACACTTCAAGGCTTGGGATAGAACGTGCCGTCTCAATACAGGAAAGATACTTGTCATTCAGGTCAGCCTTCTCACAGACCTCTACCTGTTTCAGATGCAGTTCCTTACGCCGTCTTGCAATATTGACTCCGATCTGCTTGTAATCAAGTTCCATAAGATCACCTCATTATTAGCATAGCAAACTATACTGCAAATCAAAACAGAATAAAAGTTGAAAAACTACTTGACGTAGGAATTTAGTTGTGGTATAATAAGAATAATAGTAAATTCCCACAAAAAATTCTTGCGATATTAAGAATTATACAATGAAAAGGGTGGGATTATGTCAAAAGTAATGCTCAGAAAAACAGACAAGAAATGTGCTCTGTGCAGGAACTGGAACGGTGCCATGGGCAGCACCACGATCCAGCCGAAACTCGGAGGCAATTTTCAGGTAGAGGCAACTGAAAAGCAGACTTGTTATGAGAGAACAAGCCAGACTGCGGCGAATTTCTCATGTCCGAAGTTTGTACCGAGATATTAAATCTATATTTATAAGGAGAATACAGAGCATGGGCTTTTTTAGTAGTTTACTATGTCCTTTTTCAAAAGGTGAAAAGGTCATTTTTAAAAAAATTGAAAGAGTAAATACTAATTCAAAAGATACCGACGGTAGAATCATCCCTCAAGAATACAAGTGGGTGATATGGGATGTTGTTGATATAGTTACATCGGAAGTAGTTGTTATTATGCGTAACGATGTAAAGAAAGCATTTGTAGTTAATACTTCATTATTGGAGCGACCTTTGTACAATACGTGGAAAGAGTATTATAAAAATAAAGGAATGCTATATAAAAAAGGCGATCATGTAACATTTACCCCTGCTGCTCGAGTTGCACCTAAAGCTGTGTGTGATGGACTTACAAGTCACGAAAGTGATCAGGTTTGGGAAGTTGCCGAAGATATGAACGATTACTATGTGATGATATCCTCCATACAAAATAATACAAATTCAAGAAAAACGATCAAAGTAGCTGTGGATTGGTTAATACGTAAAAATAGCCAGTCCACGCCTAAAGCCAACAATAATACCTCTGGCTATAAGGCAGGCGATACTGTAAAATTCCGTCCCGAGGTACAAAGTTACTATGATGGAAAAAGCGGCGCAAAAATACCTATGACTGAGAGCATTCGTAATGCGGTCTGGAAAATCGAAAAGGTTGATCCGGGTAATTATAAATTTTATTATTTGAACGGTGAAAACGAAAGCAGTATAAAAGCTAAATACACACAATTAGAGCCCTACTTTGAAAACAGCGAACACAATACTTCAGACAGCAATTTCGATACAAGTATTACACAGAATCCAGCGAAAAACAAAGGAGAACCTATGATAAAGGGTAAAGATTATAATGGATATCAATTCACAGCATTAGGATTGAGCGGATCAGGTAAGACCTGCTTTATGGCTGGAATGTACTACAAAATGACAGGCGGTGTCAGCGGATACACTCTCAAAGCTGATGATGACGATTCCGTCAGCCTTACCGCTTACTATGAGCAAATGGAAAATGCTGATATGGGAGCTGATCGTTTCCCCGGCGGTACGAATCAAAGTACCGATTACGCTTTTGAACTGCAATACGGCTACAAAACACTCGAAAAGTTCCGTTGGATAGATTATGCAGGCGGCACACTAAAAAGCAAGAACTCAGGTGATGCTGAGGAATACCAGAAACTGAAAGATGATATTTCCAAATCGGAAATGCTCTATATATTCGTTGACGGTGCGCTCTTTCAGGACGAGGAGCTTGAGTATGCAAGCACTGATTCCGAAAAAATAGATCTGCTTACCGATGTTGTTATGAGCAGCAGTGCAAGGCAGATAAATCACTTCCTTTCTGAATATACCAGCGAGCGCCACAAGCTGCCTCCTATCGCTATTGTCATTACTAAGTATGACCTTGCTGTAAAGGCGCTTGGTAAGGCTTCGGGCGCTGAGAATATGGAAATGCTCTATAAAATAATACACCGTGCGTTCAATCCTCTATTTCCTGACCCCTCAATGTATGTCGGTGACGACGGTTACACAAGCATGGTAGGAATAATACCTGTTTCACTTGGGATGAAAATTAGTGAGAATAACTATTCAGGAAGACTAAGACCGATCAATATGCATCTTCCTGCATATGTCGGGATATGGTTTATGCTAAAGAATTCAGTCAACAAAAATGACACATCTATAAAGAAACTTGCAGACGAGATCGAGGACAGTGGCATTAAATTTTGGCTGAACGGTCAAATGGGTAAGTTTTCAACACTTGCTGAAGGCTACCTAAAAAAAGTAAAGGAGAGTTCGTAAATGATTTGTTATCCAGTAATATATACAAGAACTTTTCAATGTGATTATTTTACAAAATTTCATGTTTTGCCTGAATTTATTGATGCAAGCTGGGTGCTTCCCTATATTCGCAGTGCAACAACAGATATGAATCCCGCTGATAATAACATCAGGAAAATAATAATTACAGATACAGATATCTGTATATTTGGTATCATTGCCTATGCAAAGGATATAGTTGACCTCAGTATGCTTGACTGCACAAGAGATAATAAAGGACGTGCTGTTTACGGTTTCTACGGATTTGCTATACAGGTAGATGAATCTGCTTCAACTGTTCCTGTGTTTGATAAAAATGCGATAAACGCAATCTATAAGAAGTATATCGTTCCTGTATGGAACGATACAGTTCAGCAGACACAGATACCGGAATCACTTGAACTGCAAGAAAAAACGGCATCATCAAGCAATAAAGAACCCGAATATCTCTGGAATGAGTCTGTTAATGTTTTCACCGATGAAGGTGATCTTTATGATTCTTTGCTGTATCAGGCAATAACCGGTGACCTCACCTGCTACTGTTCTGCGATAAATGATTATAAGGCACTGAAACAATCGGTTTTCAATTACGTTGTAACATCAACGAACAATATAGTCCGCCTAAAAAACGAAACTGTTGTAAAGGAAGAGCCTGCTGTTCCTACAACTGCTGAAACCGTTGTCAGTGAAGAATCGGAAAGTAGAGCAGAAAAT
>CACYDC010000107.1 GCA_902773025.1 uncultured Ruminococcus sp. | reverse complement strand
CTCAGAGAACTTGGATTTACTGTGCTGCCGTTTTATTATAGATGTGAAAGCTGCGAAGAGGTTCTGAAAAGAATTGATGAAATAGGTGATATGCGCGGAGAACTTGAATTTCAGATCGACGGCGCAGTTATCAAAACAGACAGCTTTCTCCAAAGAGAAGCACTCGGCAGTACGGCAAAGTTTCCTCGGTGGGCGGAAGCATACAAGTATCCTCCTGAGGAAAAGGAAACCGAACTGCTTGATGTCGAGATCAATGTCGGCAGAACAGGGGTGCTGACACCGACTGCTATTTTTGCGCCGATAACTCTTGCAGGAACAACTGTCAGCCGCGCAACACTGCATAATGAAGAGTTTATTTCGGAGAAGGATATACGTATCGGAGATACAGTCATACTTCGAAAGGCCGGAGAAATTATACCCGAGGTGGTATCTGTCAGCAAACACAGGGAAGGCGCTGAGCCATACAGGATGCCGCGTGTCTGTCCGTCATGCGGAAGTCCGGTGGGGTTTGAAAACGGCGAAGCTGCACTTAGATGTACTAATACGGAATGTCCCGCACAGCTTATGCGCCATATGATACACTTTGTATCCCGTGATGCAATGGATATTGACGGACTGGGCGAAAAAATACTCCATGCAATGTCTGAAAACGGGCTTATACATTCTCCGTTTGATCTTTACAGACTCAGCCGTGAGGATATTCTCAGAAAAAAAAAAAAAAAGGATAAATCTGCGGATAATCTGATAAATGCGATCGAAAAGTCAAAAAATAATGATCTTTACCGACTTGTTTTTGCTTTGGGTATACGTCATATCGGCCAGAGGGCTGCAAAGCTTCTTGCCGACCGTTTCCGCACACTTGACGGGATAGCTTCGGCGCCTGTTCAGGATATACTTGAAATTGAAGGCTACGGAGATATAATGGCGCAAAGTGTGGTATCATATTTTTCGCTTGATACTACAAAACAGATGCTTGGCGAAATAAAGCAGCTTGGACTCAATACAAATAACCTGACAGAAATAACTGAGATACAAAGTAATCCGTTTATGGGAAAAACTGTTGTTATAACAGGTACGCTTCCTACCTATAAGCGCAGCGAAGCGCAGGAAATAATCGAAAGGCTCGGCGGAAAGGCTGCGGGCAGTGTTTCAAAGAAAACCGATTATGTTCTTGCAGGAGAAGCGGCAGGCAGTAAGCTTACAAAAGCCCAGCAGCTCGGTATTAAAATCATTGACGAGGACGAATTCAATCGTATGATAAATGCAAATGCCTGACTCTTTATAAAAAACAATGATATAATAATGCTTAAAAGGAAAGTAAAAAATGAAAAAAGAAAAGGGCAGCAAGCCTAAGACTATTCACTTTATCCGTTCTTATTTCAGAAAGATAAGACACAGTATTGCGCTGTTCCTGAAATGGTCGCTGATTTCAGTATTCACGGGAGCAGTGGTAGGCGGATTTTCTACCCTGTTCGCGTTTATTATGGACACGGTAACAGCTTATCGTATGCAGAATGATTATATTCTGTTTTTTCTTCCGCTTGCAGGCGTATTGACTGTGTTTCTTTACAGCGCATTCAAATACAAAAACGACAAGGGTACGAATCTTGTATTATCTACAATCCATGCTCAAAGCGAAATACCATTCCGTATGGCGCCGCTTATATTTATTACAACGATACTGACTCATATGTTCGGCGGCTCGGCAGGCAGAGAGGGCGCGGCGCTTCAGCTTGGCGGAAGTATCGGAAATCAGCTCGGCAGAATGTTACGTCTGGATGATGCCGATAAGCGGGTCGTTGTTTTATGCGGAATGAGCGCGGCATTTTCTGCGCTGTTCGGAACACCGATGGCGGCGGCGATTTTTTCGCTGGAGGTTGTCAGTGTAGGTGTAATGTATTATGCGGCGCTTGTGCCGTGTGTGTTTTCATCTCTTATAGCGTCATATTTCGCAAGGTCGTTTTCCATCAAGGAAAGTAATCTCAAGATTGATGATTTTCCGTCAATGAATTTTTTTAATGCCGCAGAAATAATCGGATTATCGATTCTGTGCGCTGTGCTGAGCATATTATTTATACTGCTTCTTCATTCAACAGGCGACTTGTTCCGTAAATATCTCAAGAATCCCTATCTTCGTATTACATCAGCGGCAGTCGTGATAGTTGCTGCTTCGTTTATTCTCGGAACGAGAGATTATAACGGTGCTGGAATGAATATCATTGTGGATGCAGTACACGGCAAGGCTGTGCCGTATGCATTTATTCTCAAAATGCTTTTCACAGCTATAACCATAGAGGCAGGATTTCGCGGCGGTGAAATTGTTCCTTCATTTTTTATCGGCGCAACTTTTGGATGTACTTTCGGAAGCATTATCGGATTGTCGCCCTCACTTTGTGCGGCTGTCGGAATGATAGCGCTTTTCTGCGGAGTCACGAACTGTCCGATAACCTCACTGCTTATAAGCTTTGAACTTTTTGGTGCAGGAGGTGTGCCATATTTTATGATCGCGGTGGCAGTCAGTTATTTTATGTCCGGATATTACGGGCTTTACAAAGATCAGACTATCGTATACAGCAAATACAAAACGAAATTTCTTAACCGCAAAACAAGGCACTGAACCGCAGTCGTATTGTTGGGGCTGCGCCCGAAACCCTGGCAGGGAGAATCCTACCTGCACCCGTTTTTTTACACGTTTATTGAGGGACAGAATAAACTAAAAGTTAAGGCAATACCGCAAAGCCGACAGGCGGTCTTTGTGCGGTGTTGCCTTAATATAAAAGACACTTGCATACCTGCAAACAAGACCGTACCTTTCATTTCTGATCGGCACGGCCTTTTGTTTTTGCATATCCTTTTATTTTTGCACATATTGATCAAATACGATCAATGATCGTTTCAGACATTATCATCACCTATAAGCTCAAGAATTTCTTTTTCAGTATATCCTTTTTTACGCATGATCTCTGCAATGGCTTGTCTGGCTGCTGCTTCGCCTTTAACTATACCAATGGCTTCGCCTTCTGCTTTGCCTTCCGCTCTTCCTTTAACTATACCAATGGCTTCGCCTTCTGCTTTGCCTTTCGCTATGCCTTCTGCCATTCCTTCACGCTTTGCGCTGTTTAACGCT
>CACYDC010000106.1 GCA_902773025.1 uncultured Ruminococcus sp. | reverse complement strand
TGATAGAGGGGTATGATACTTGGAATTTAATGAAAAACTACAGAAACTGAGAACAAATGAAAACCTTACTCAGGAAGAACTTGCAGAGAAGCTGTATGTTTCGCGTGCGGCAATATCAAAATGGGAATCTGGCAGAGGATACCCAAGTATCGATTCGCTGAAAGCTATAGCAAAATATTTTCATGTCACTATAGATGAATTGATATGCGCGGAAGAAATAGTTGATCTTGCTGAACAGGATATTAAGGATTCCAATAAAAAATACACAGCTCTGATCTGCGGAATACTGGATTGCATTACATTGCTTTTGTTTTTTCTTCCTGTATTCGGGAACCCCGGGGATAAGGGTGTCGAGTCTGTTACATTGTTTTCAATAACGAGTATCAGTACATGGCTGAAATATCTATTTATTGCAACTATAGGTATCACAATATTGAACGGTTTCTGCGCAATAATTATCAGTAATTTTGACAAGCTCCGTTGGAACAGACATCGGTTAATTACGGGCATTGTTTTATCGGTGATCGGAACTATGCTTTTTATTCTGGCAAAACAGCCCTATGCAGGTATTTTTTACCTTTGTATACTTGTTGTAAAAGGGATTTTAGTGATAAAAAGCAAATGATACGTATCGTATCAGCATTGTAAAAGAGAGTTTCTTGAGATATCATCCATAAAGTCACATAATAAAACTGCCATCAGGCAAAGAAATACTGAAAGGATGATATTCATGAGAAACAAAGTTAAAATTCTGCTGTCGGGGATAAGCGCGTTGTTATTTGTTATGCTTATAGTAATTTTGTGTTTTGCAGACAGAGGAGCGATAGGGCCGGAAGGAACAAGCATAGGTCTTTCACATTTGAACAGGTTCTTTTTTGAACTTACAGGAGTAAATATGCTCTGTTATAACATAACAGACTGGCTTGGAATAACAGCTGTGCTTACAGCATTTATATTTGCTGTAACAGGGCTTATACAGCTCATCAAAAGAAGGACCTTTATGAAGGTTGACAAGGAAATACTTGCCCTTGGGGGACTTTATCTGCTTGTTATAGGAATATATGTATTTTTTGAAAATGTAATAGTAAATTGCCGACCGGTTATAATGCCCGGATGCTCACATCCGGAAGCTTCATTTCCGTCATCACATACCATGCTTGTATGTGTGATAATGGGAAGTGCAGTGATGATAATGAAAAAATACATAAAGAAAAAATCATTGCAAAGAGTGTTCGCTGTAATATGTTATGGTATTATATTGGTTACGGTTATCGGAAGGCTGATATCAGGGGTCCACTGGTTTACAGATATCGTTGGCGGAATACTTATAAGCGTATCGCTATTGGCATTATACTCATTAATAATATGTTCAGGGAGAAAAAATGAATATGAATAATTTTGTAATTCGTAATGAAAAGCCGGAGGAATACAGAGAAGTTGAGAATCTTATCAGAGAATCATTCTGGAATATATATCGTCCGGGATGCAGTGAGCATTATGTGATCCACGTTCTTAGAAACGATCCTTCATTCGTTCAGGAGTTGGATTTCGTTATGGAGAAAGACGGCAGACTCATAGGACAGAACATGTTCATGAAAACTGTCATCAATGCAGATGACGGGAGAGTGATTCCCATACTGACAATGGGACCGATATGCATTGCGCCGGAACTGAAACGAAAAGGTTATGGTAAGGCGCTGCTGGACTGTTCGTTGGAGAAGGCTTTTGAGCTTGGATATGGCGCGGTGCTGTTTGAAGGCAATATTGACTTTTACGGTAAAAGCGGATTTGACTATGCGCGCAGTTTTGGCATAAGATATCACGATCTTCCACAGGACGCAGATGATTCATTCTTTCTTTGCAGAGAGCTGATACCCGGATATCTTGAAGGGATCACAGGCATTTATCAAACTCCGCAGGGTTACTATGTTAATGATGCAGAAGTTGAGGAATTTGACAAGAACTTTGCATACAAGGAAAAGTTAAAGCTTCCGGGTCAGATATTCTGATATAATATAATGGAATATTGAAGATAAATTTTTATAATTTTAGTTTTTATTTGTAAAAATCAATGATATATGATATAATACAAATATTAAAATAATCCCGGATCGTATTCGGAGGAAATAAGGAGAGGATGGAATATGCAAAAGCATAACGGTGAAAAATTCTATATCACCACACCAATTTATTATCCGTCAGGAAATCCGCATATTGGTCACTGCTATACTACAACAGCCTGTGATTCAATTGCACGTTATAGAAGAATGCAGGGCTACGACGTAATGTTTCTTACCGGCACTGATGAACACGGTCAGAAGATAGAACAAAAGGCCTCGGAAAAGGGTATCAGTCCTAAAGCTTATGTTGACGAAATCGTGGAAATATTCAAGCGCCTGTGGAAACGTATGAATATAAGCTATGACAGATATATCCGCACCACAGATGATTATCATGTCGAATCTGTTCAGAAGATCTTTAAGGATCTTTACGATAAGGGCTATATTTATAAGGGCGAATACAAAGGAAAATACTGTACTCCGTGTGAAAGCTTCTGGACTGACAGTCAGCTTGTTGACGGTAAATGCCCGGACTGCGGCAGACCCGTTACTGAAGCAAAGGAAGAAGCGTATTTCTTTAAAATGTCACCATTTGCCGATAGAATAGAAAAGCTTCTTACCCAGACAGACTATCTCCAGCCGAAAACAAGAGCGACTGAGCTTGTCAATAATTTTATCAAACCGGGCCTTGAGGATTTGTGTGTTTCGAGAACAAGCTTTAAGTGGGGTATTCCGGTCACATTTGATGAAAAACACGTTGTATATGTATGGATAGATGCGCTTTCAAACTATATTACTGCGCTCGGCTATCAGAATGATAAATATAATGACTATGATAAATTCTGGCCTGCTGATGTTCATATGGTAGCAAAGGATATTATGCGTTTTCATGCTATTATATGGCCGGCAATGCTTATGGCTTTGGAACTGCCGCTTCCTAAACATCTTGCTGTACACGGGTGGATAACATTTGACGGTAAAAAAATGGGTAAATCCCTTGGCAATGTTGTGGATCCGTTCATGCTCAGCGACCGTTACGGCGAGGATGCTATACGTTACCATATCATGAGAGAAATGGCGCTGGGCGCAGACAGCTCCTTCTCAAATGAAATTATGATAAACCGTATCAATACCGATCTTGCTAACGGACTCGGCAACCTTGTTTCAAGGACAGTTGCAATGGTCGAAAAATATTTCGGAGGTACTTTGCCTGATGAAAGGGAGCCCGGCGAGTTTGACGATGAATTGATATCCGCTGCAACAAGCCTTTCAGAAGCAGTTGATGCATTTATTGATAAAACACAGCTGAATAATGCGCTTGCAGAGATATTCAAGGTCGTATCACGAGCAAACAAGTACATTGATGAAACAGCGCCATGGATACTTGCAAAGGACGAGTCGAATAAAGCGCGGCTTGCGTCAGTTCTCTATAATCTGCTTGAAACTATAAGAATCGTTTCTACGCTTCTTAGTGCGTTTATGCCAACCACGATGCCGAAGGTATGGGAACAGATCGGCGCTTCGGAAAGTGATGTAAGCTACGATAATACGTCTGTATACGGAGTACTTTCCCGAAATGTCACTGTACACAAAGGAGAAATAATTTTCCCGAGAATAGATGTTGATAAAGAAATTGATGAACTGAATAAGATGATAAAGCCATCAGAAAACAAGGCAGAGAATGACAGCAATACAGAAAATAAAAACGAAGGACTTGCCATGATTGGAATTGAAGATTTCATGAAGGTCGGATTAACTGCCGCAAAGGTATTGAACTGTGAACCGATAAAGAAGGCTAAGAAACTTCTTAAGCTGACTCTTGATGATGGTTCGGGTAAGGAAAGGATAGTTGCAAGCGGAATTGCGAAATATTATACGCCGGATCAGCTGATAGGAAGAAGCGTAATAGTCGTATCAAATCTGAAACCGGCTGTTTTATGCGGAGTAGAAAGCAATGGTATGATTCTTGCGGCAGACAGCGGCGATGAAGTGAATGTTATATTTGTTGACGGAATAAAGCCCGGAAGCAAAATCAGATGAACCAAATGCGGTTGGTTTTACATGTATACAAATTTTAATAACAGAAAAAAACGGAAGGACACCAGAAACGTCCTTCCGTTTTTTTCTTATTTAAAATATTCTTACCTATAGTATTCCTTTACAGCATTTATAAAAGCTTCCTTACGCTTTACACATTTTTCATTATCAGTGTTCAGCGTGTATGAAACAAGATATTTGCCGTTTGAAGATAATGAAGCTTCGTATGACGCGTCACCGTTCGCACCATTTTTGCCGAAAACATAATATTTCCCGTCTTTTTTGACCTCACTGATTACACGCTTTGCTTCATCGTTAAGATCTTTGGGGTCATATTCATATATTTCAACATAAACGGCAGAATTATTGACGTTAAAATTATATCTGTCGCCGTTTTTAGCACCTATTACCGAGTACATCATCTTATTCGGTTTAGTGTCAGACGGTATATATCCTAATGCATTAAGGTACTTTTCAAGACCTTCAAGATCATTGGAATAATCGCTTGCCTTTACTGTTTCTGGATCCGGTGCATTATCTGTTTCCACTCCTGCAAGCTGTTGTCCTCCCGCGCCGGAACATCCTCCAAGAGTAATAACGATTGCAAGCAGCGATATAACAGTAAGTATAATTCTTTTCATATTATCCTCCGTGTATTATAAAATAATTTTTCAACACAGCTATTATACAATATTTACACGTCAAGCACAAGGGTTATGTGTTCTCGTTCTGAAGAATTTTTCCACACTCTATACAATATGTACAGTCAGAAGGATTTGATGCGCCGCATGCCTTACAGATCGTTGCTGTATCCTTTTGCGTTACAGGCATATCTTCCTGAAAAAACGCATTGTCGGCCGTTTGTTCATACGAAATAGTATCTTGTTCTGCCGGCCTGGTATATGGCTGAGGCGGCATAGGCATATTCTGCTGAAAAGGGGCGCTGCCAAATGGTTGTGAATACGGACTGGAAATACTGTTTTGTGCTGCCGGCCGGGTATAGGGCCGAGGCGGAATAGGATTATTATGTTGAAAAGGGGCGCTGCCAAATGGTTGTGAATACGGACCAGAAATACTGTTTTGTGCTGCCGGCCGGGTATAGGGCAGAGGCGGTATAGAATTATTCTGCTGAAAAGGCGCGCTGTCGGTTGGTTGTTCATACGAAATATTATCTTGTTCCGCCGGACTGGTATAGGGCTGAGGCGGCGCAGGCGTGGCAGCAGCCCCTTGGTAAAACATACCGACAGCCTCTTTAACTGCTTTAGAATAATCATTTGAAAATAACATTAAAGAAAACAAAGCAACAGAACATGCAGCAAACGCAGCATTGATCACAACAACAGACGTTAAGCTTTTTTCAACAGTTTCAGGGATAAGCTCTGGAGCTGCTGCTGAGTAAAAAAGTCCGCCTTTGAAGCCATTGAGATCATAAAGAAGAAGCATAACTAAAAATATAACAGCGAGAATACATGATAACCCTTTGAATGAAGCTGTACCCTTGTCAGCAATACAAACACCCCGGACAGTTTTCTTGAAAGAAGAAAAGAAAACCAGACCGGTTATTGCCCAGATCAGAAGAAATACAGCCGGAACCGCTTTCATTAAAAAAACCTGATAAAACAAATCATTTTCAGGGATTACTTCATTTGTTTCTTCAGCTAATATTTCAAGAGCAAATGCGCCCATAGATCCAAGAAGATCTGAAGCTGATCTGAAAATAATGATCCACATAAAAATCTGAGCCAACTTAGCAGGAACAAGAGAGAACGCAGGATTGTTTTTGTCTTTGCTGTTTACTACAAAATTGAGTGCTCCAACTGCTGCAATGATGAATGCAATCACCATTGTCAAGAGCGATAATCCAAAAGAAAAGTAGGCTGCTGATTTACTGTCCTCAGCCGAACGGCTTTCTCTGAAGCTGCCGTCCCCTTCAGACATTCTGAACGACATAAGAATACCGAATATAAGCGCAGTCAGAAGAAATGCTGTGCAGATTAGAATCACAAAAACATGTTTTTTATGTATATTTTTATTTACCGTAGCGGCATTATTTACAAACGGGCTTATTCCCGGCATAAACATAAACTGATTCATATTACCACTTCCTTGTATCTGTAGACATTCATTATATTACTAAGCTTTGATTTAAGGTGCAGAACAATTAGTTATTGATATCTTTTTGAGTATTGTCAATGCTGCGTAGTGTTTTATCTCAAATTTTTCCGGCGCGATATTATTCAGAAGGTTTCTGTGTTCTGCGTCCCACTCTGCGAGTTCATAATCTTTCAGTGATGCGCCCACACCCCGGCACGCTTTCATTCTTCCATGCCAGCTTTCTTTTGTAAAAGGCACATTCACTTCATATTCCTCATGCTCATCGGCTTTGAAATATTTAAAGGCAATATCAGGAATAAATATCGGATGCTTTGTTTCCCCGGCGCCTGACCAGTCCGGATTGTATTTCAGAACAAGTTCCTCGCTTTTTCCGGCAATTTGATCCTCGAAAGGCAGCCATGCCATATAAAGTATCAGAAATTTACCATTTGGTTTCAGAAGCTTATGCAGTTTTGGCATTAATTTTTCATAATCAAAATACCAAAAGCATTGGCAAGCGGTTATGATATCGAATGATTCATCCGGAAAACAGATTTGTTCTGCTGAAACTGTCT
>CACYDC010000105.1 GCA_902773025.1 uncultured Ruminococcus sp. | reverse complement strand
GGCTACGAGGACGTTGTAGAGAAGTTCAAGTTGCTCGGCGCCGATATCAAAAAGGTATACTACACAGGCGACAACGAGGAAGAGCTCAGAGCCTGATAATTTAACAACGCTATTCAAGGACAGCTTCGGCTGTCCTTTTTGTTTGCGCAAAAAAACAAATTCGCAAGAACTTGCGAATTTGTAGTAAGAATTTAATAACAATCTATTGACAAGCCTAGATGTTTTGGTTATACTTAACCTATAGGCTGATTGGAGGTAATTCTAAGTAATTGCTATGACGGTGAGTTATAAAAAATTATGGATTCTACTAATCGAAAAAGATATTACCCCTGTAACCTTGAGGAGAGATTGCGCTATTGCTACAGGAACGATGACTAAGCTGCGTAAAAACGAGGAAGTTGCATTGTCTGTGCTTATGCGTATATGTGATTACTTGGATTGCAATATCGGGGATGTTTGCGATTTTGTGAAATAAAGTAACGATGTCGTTGGTTAGGAGGTTATTGTAATATGGCGTTTTGCGGTAATTGTGGATTTGAGGTTCAGGAATACGATAAATTCTGCCCAAGGTGCGGCGTAGCAACAAGGAAGGATTATTTTACAGGCTCGTCTTATAAATCCACCAGAAAAGAAACATATGACGGCGAAATAAAAAAATGCCCACATTGCGGTGAAGTACTAAAATCTTTTGAAGCCCATTGTCCAACGTGTGGATATGAATTAAGAAATGCTAATACGGCAAATTATATTCTGGAGTTCTCAAAAAAGTTAGAAGCAACTACTTCGGTAGAGCAAAAGAATGATTTGATTAGACATTTTGTTATGCCAAATACAAAAGAGGATATTTATGAATTTATGATTTTGGCTGCTACTAATGTTGAAACTAATGGGCCGAACACAAATGCTTGGTTTGTAAAAATGGAGCAAGCCTATCAAAAAGCGAAAATTGTTTTTTCAAATTCATCAGAATTAGAAGCAATAGAAAAAATATATAACAAAGCTTGTCAAGAGTACAAGAAAGTAAAACGCTCAAACTCTTTCAGTTCTTTTTTTAGTAATCATACAAAAGGAGTAGTTCTTTTTATCCTTGGATTTCTTGCTACAGTCTGTTACTCAGTAAGCATAATAGGATCATTGTATGATGAATCTCGCTATTCGATATTTAGCTCATTTGGATTTGCCTTTTGCATAGCAATTATAATTATTGCTATTAAATGGAAAAAGAAAGTATGAGGTGAACAAAATGAAGAAAATTATCTCCCAAAAACGCACCGGCGGCTTCATGGATCAAATCCGCTGTGATGAACCATCGTACTTAATATGGAAATGGCACCCCGCAGGAGTGCGATTGGGTGAAGGAAACCGCGAAAACGCAATTCGCTGGGGCTCGTCTCTGCGTGTTAAAGATGGCGAGGTCGCTGTATTTGTATATCATCAAAAGGACGGTACATATCAGGATTTTATTGAGGGTCCTTTCGATCAAAAGATAAAGACAGCGAACTTTCCTGTATTAGCAAAAATAGTCGGGCTTGCTTATGAGGGCGGTACGCCTTTTCAAGCGGAGATATATTTTATCAATTTATCTCGAATCATTCAAACCCGTTTCGCCGTTCCGTTTTTTGACGTATATGACCCGAGATATCTAGATTTCGGTGTGCCTGTTGCTGTCAGAGGAACAATCAGCTTTCAGATAAAGGAATATCGTGAATTTATTAAACTGCACAGACTTATCAATTTTAACCTTGATGATTTCCAAAAGCAAGTTCGCGATGTAGTTTGCCGCTATGCAAAGGATACCGTTGCCAACGCCCCGTCAGTGAACAATATTCCCGTAATCCAATTAGAAAGCCGTGTTGCGCAGATCAACGACGCGATTGAGTATGATATCTCCGAACGGTTAAAAGAGGATTTCGGCGTGCTTGTTACCGGAGTGGATATCGGTGCCATTGAGATTGATAAGACAAGCGAAGGTTACAGACAGCTAATGTCCGTAACAAAAGATGTTACTCAGCAGACCGTTCAGGCGCAAAAGGAAGCAAATATAAAAAACATTTATGACAAGCAACGTATTGAAGCGCGTGACTATGAGGAAACGCTCCGTGTTCGCCGTGAAGAAGGACAGTACGCCGTACATAAACAGACGCAGTCCGCCAACTTCGGCGCATTCCAAGTGGAAAAACAAGCCGAGGTTGGAGTGGAAGCAGCGCACGCTTTAGGTCACATGGGTGAAAACGGTGCCGGTTCGGTCAATATGGGCGGAGGCGGCGGAATGGGCTTTAACCCTGCGGCGATGATGGCAAGTATGACTTTGGGCGGAGTCATCGGTCAGAAAATGGCGGACACCATGAACGGCGCGATGTCGGGTGTAAATCCCAACGCACAGCCTGCCGCTGTACCCCCACCGATTCCCACGATTTCCTACCACGTTGCCATCAACGGACAAGCACAAGGTGCATTTCCGCTGGAAGTCCTTAAACAAATGAAGCAAAACGGACAGCTGACAAAGGAAACGCTTGTCTGGAAACAGGGCATGACAAATTGGGAAAAGGCAGGAGATGTCGATGACTTGCAAGGGCTTTTTGTTGAAGTGCCGCCGATACCGAATGAATAAAAGGAGACAAAAATGAAATATAAAAGAATAGCACTAATAGTTATTGTTATAAGCCTTATAATCACTTTTGTAGGATGTTCATCTGCTAATAAAGACTCTTCTTTGGAGAGTTCCTCATCTTCCAATCAAGAATCCTCTTTTGTAGCTAGCACCACAAAAGAAACGACAAAAACTACAACAGAAGCTACAACTACAGCGCCGACTCCACTAACATGGTCAAAAAGCAAATTAGCAAGTTTACTTCCGAAGCCAAACGCAAAATATGGTGAAATAATTTCAGATGAAGATGAATATTTTATAGCAGAAATTTATCAGTTTTCTTCAAATGATTTTCAAAGCTATGAAAAAGCCTGTATAGAAAAAGGATTTACTGTTGATGCAGAAAAACAAGATGATAGTTATTACGCCAAAAACAAAGACGGAGAAACACTAACTATTATTTATGAAAATAATCAGATGACTATAGAGCTTGAATCGGCTAAGTATGATGTAGAAATAGAAGCATCTTGTGATGAAAACCTCATTTTCAGTAAATATGATATTGAGGTTTATATTGATGATAACTGGATTGGAAAAATAGATCACGGAGACTCAAAGACCTTTTCGGAACCGCTAAAAAAAGGAACACACACCATATTATTCAAGAGCAGTGAAGATAGCGACCTTACCGGAACAGCAGAGGTAAATATTAATAGTTCTACAAAGCTCAAATATGAACTTCACTGCACAATGTTTGGGATAGAAGTGACCGATAAATCAGAAAAAACAACGTCTGAACAAGAAACAAAGGCATCTGAGGCAAAGCCAAAAGAGTCCTCTAAAGCAGAATCAAATTCAGAACAAGGTACTCTAACTATTGATAATAATGCGGATTTTGCTTCATTAATGTCTATGGAAAATTCTACTGATACTGCAAAAATTAAATCTTTCGTGAATTCTCATAAAAAAGCTACTATAAGATTTGATGGCTGTATTGCATTTATGATGCCGCACGATAGCTATAAAACGCGATTCGATGTTTGTATGGCTGGCGGAAATTATGATGCAGATAAAGTATACGGTCCACTGTTTTCATTTGAAGATGTAAACTTTTCCGATATGCACGTATCAGGAACAGACACGGTTACTCAAGGAATGAATTTCACTATTACCGCAAAAATTGAAGGCTTTAGTGATGCCGGAAACTGTATTGTTTTAGAGCCTGTTAAATTAAAATCCAGATAATATAAACTGCGATATAATGAGATGCAGGAAAAGGCTATGATGTAAGCTAATTGTTTTGTTCCTTAACAGCTCTTTGCTTGTATTTCATTCCCAAGCAACTGTCAAATCTTATCTAATATGTAAAACGCCCCGACAGATTATGTGGTCTGTCGGGGTGTTTTGTTGTTGTTAAAAAACGCATTATAACCCGCCGTTGCAGAAAAACCGCTGTTACCGAAAAGCTCTCCAAAGGCGGAACCGGATGCAACGTCACGTTGCCGTCACGTTGCCGCCACGTTGCTATTCTTTATAGTTTCCCAAAAAGCTGAATTCGGGCATTTCGGCGC
>CACYDC010000104.1 GCA_902773025.1 uncultured Ruminococcus sp. | reverse complement strand
GTGGGAGGAGCCGGTGAAAAGGATATCGATATTGTCCTGCCGGTAAAATTCATGCATCATCAGCCGCGTGTAGGAGGCGGTATCGTCGGTGAGGATCCAGCGCAGTCCCAGCCCTGTGAGGAGGAAGAGGATGACGAAGGCAAGGCGTTTGAGGTGCTTCATACGGGGAATTATAACATCAGCGGTTCAAAGGAATCGGTCTGAATTATCTTGATATTTTCTGCAGAATTGCATATAATAACTTGATAAAATATGTATAATTGCATAAATTTATAAAACAAATATCCAAAACAGGAGTATTCCCATGTATCGAAGCATATCCGGCAGCTTTCTTGAATGGAAAAAGAACAGGGACAGAAAACCGCTGATCATTATCGGAGCCAGGCAGGTCGGAAAAACCTGGTCTGTCCGGGAGTTTGCAAAAAATACATATAAAAGCATTTTAGAGATCAATTTTCAGGACAACGTAAGAGCAAGAAGATACTTTTCGGAAAGCCATTCCATCAGGGAAATATTGACTTATCTGGAAATCAACCATCCTGAAATCGAATTGAATGAAGATACCCTGATCTTTTTTGACGAAGTGCAGTTATGCCCGGAGTTGATCACCTCTTTAAAATTTTTCCCGGAAAATTGCAAAAGCGATGTGATTTGTTCCGGAAGCATGCTGGGGGTCATGCTGCACGGGATCTCTTCATTTCCTGTCGGCTATGTTGAAACCTGGACCATGCAATCCATGTCCTTCACTGAATTCGCCATAGCGAACGGGATCAAGCAGGAATTTTTGGATGAAGCCGCAGCAGCTGTATTGAAAAATGAACCGGTCATGGATCCGATCCATGAAAGACTGAATGCCTTGTTCACCGCTTATATTGTCTGCGGTGGAATGCCGGAAGCCGTTAATGCCTGCGTTACGCAGGGGATCCCGGCTGCAGTCAAAGTAAACCGCAGACTGGTCCATGATTATGAAATGGACATCGCACACTATGCGGATTCCAAAACGAAAATCAAAGCGCTGGAATGCTTTCAGTCTTTGCCTCTACAGCTGGCTAAAGAAAATAAAAAATTCCAGTATAAGCTTGTAAAAGAAGGGTATAACGCCAGATATTATGATGAAAGCCTGGCATGGCTCAAAAATGCCGGGCTGATATGCCAGGTACATCGGCTGAAGAAGATCGAACAGCCGCTGGAGCTCAGCAAAGAAATGGGGATCTTCAAAGTATATTTGTTTGATACCGGATTGCTGACGGCTCAGTTTTCCGACAGTGCCATCAGCGATATTTTACAGAATGCTTTAGGCATGTATAAAGGTGTGATCTATGAAAATGCTGCGGCACAGATCCTCAATAACAAGAATTACACCTGCTATTATTATGAGCCGAATACCAGTTCGGAGATAGATTTTATTATTGATTACAAGGGAGAGATCGTTCCGATAGAAGTAAAAGGCGGCCTCCATACCCGTTCAAAAAGTTTTTCGAATTTTATCAGGAATCACAACAGCAAATACGCATTCCGTTTCTCCATGAAAAACGCCGGAAAAAGCGATGATAATGTGACACGATATCTGCCTTACTACGCCATGGAATGGATATTATAATGCGTATAATCAGAAGCGCTCATAAGCAGACAGGCTGCGGCACCGCAATTATTCATTATTCATTGATTTTTCTGCATTGTGATCATGAAAATCTGCAGGCGTCAATTCATAATCGACCGAAGACTGCGGAACGCCGAGCTGATCTTTCCAGGAATCAATATTGACACGCAGCCGCCGGAAGCCGAGCATTTCATAAACATGCTGAGCCCGCTCATTTTTCAGGTTCGTATCCAGGATGATTTTGGCGTACCCCATGGAAAACAGCCCGGAAATGAACAGGCTGAGGATCACCCTGCCCAGGCCTTTTTCCTGAAAAGATGGATCGCAGATCTTGATGCCGATCTCCGCCGTACCGTTCCCGAGGTTCCGGTAATTCATCTCCCCGATCGGGCGGCCTTTGTATTCGATAATATGCACGCGGCCGGCCTCATCGCTG
>CACYDC010000103.1 GCA_902773025.1 uncultured Ruminococcus sp. | reverse complement strand
TCCATCAGGAGACGGTTGGACTTTGTATGAAAGGGATATACCAAACTGGCTTCCATCACGGAGTAAATGCTCAAATCTTGGTGTGTCATCGGGAGTGCTGATAATAAGGATATCTCTGATTCCCGCAAGCATAAGAGTTGAAAGCGGATAGTAGATCATCGGCTTGTCATATACAGGTAATAACTGCTTGCTTGTTACCATAGTTAACGGATACAAGCGTGTTCCTGCGCCACCTGCGAGAATGATTCCTTTCATAGTCTCTCTCCTTATTTCATCATTTCCTGGTAATCATCATAACTGCGGATGTACTCTGCTCCATCATAATGCGTGCTTGCCAGAACAAGAAGTACAGAGTCCTCAGAGAAGTCGTACATATCCTTCCATACCATCTTAGGAATATAAACCCCAATCATTGGCCTATCCAAGTTCACAACAAATTCTTCGTGGCTATCCGTGATGCGAACCTTGCTTTGTCCGGCAACATTTATGAGTATAAACTCTGATTCTTTGTTCGCATGCTGGCCCCTAATTACTGTACTGTCAGATCCATAGATATAAAACACACGCTTAATATCAAACGGGATTGACTGGCCACCTTCAACCACCACAAGTTTTCCTCGTTCGTCACCAAGATCCTTGAATTCAATGATGGGGCATCTTTCTTTAAGTCCCATGCTCATACCTCCGCCTTAAATGTGTTGACAGCATTAATAACTTTTGATTGTTCATCAAGTGTCATACCGTTATACATTGGAAGGCTCAAAACCTCATCTGCAAACCGCTCTGCTATAGGGAAATCCCCGTCCTTATGTCCAAGATATGCATATGCTTCTGAAAGATGAGGTGGAATCGGATAATGAATCAGCGTTCCAATCTCTCGCTCTTTCAGAAATTCCATTAGCGCATCTCGATACATTGGAACATGCACCACGTACTGATGCCAGGTTGAATCCGCGCCAGGCCGTATAAGAGGTTTCTGAATTAGCGGATTAGAAATCTCTTTGTTGTACCTGTCCGCAATCCTGCAACGTTCTTCATTAAACTCATCAAGATGCTTCAGCTTAACTCTCAGCAAGCCCGCCTGCAGTTCATCAAGTCTGCTGTTACTGCCTACCATCATATTGTGATAACGCTTTTCCGACCCATAATTACGGAATACACGGAATAGTTTTGCAAGTTCTTCATTGTCAGTAACGATAGCCCCTGCATCTCCAAAAGCGCCACAGCCTTTGCTGGGATAAAAACTAAAGCAACCAATATCACCAAATGTCCCGACAGTCTTACCATTCCAGTGGTTCCCATGGCTTTGGGCGCAATCTTCGACCACTCGTAGATTATACTTGTTCGCAAGACCCATGATTTTCGTCATGTCACACGATTGACCATAAAGATGTACTGCAAGAATGGCCTTAGTTTTATCTGTGATTACTGCTTCAATCTTCTCTGCATCAATATTGTCATACTTATCTGGCTCAACAAAAACGGGCGTAGCACCGTTCATTGTAATGCCCATTACACATGCAATGTATGCATTTGCACAGACTATTACCTCATCTCCCACCCCTATATTCAACAACCTGAAACTGATCCATAATGCATCAAGGCCTGATGCAAGTCCAACACAATACTTCGCCCCGATGTACTTAGACCATTCTTCTTCAAAGGCTGATACTTCTTTGCCAAGAATATACCAGCCGGAATCAAGTACTTCACAAGCCTTCTTTTTATATTCATCGGCATGAAGGGAATACTGTCTGCCGAGATTGTTTGGCATAATCATTATTACTTCTCCTCTGTTACATTTGTTGGAAATGATAAATACATTTTTCTTTTTCTTACTCGTTTTCTAATTTTCCCACTTATACCTTCTACTTTTTGATTTAGAGAAGATGTCAGAAACATTGAAAATCTTTCAGAAATACGTGGTGCTCTTTTTTCATTGGTGATATAGCTCGTTACGATTGGGCAAAACCCAAATTCCTTTCTAAGAAACTCCCTATTTTGATATAGTTCATTGAGATATTCAGAATACACACATCCAATAAGTGTTTTATCAATAATCCAGTACTCCTGAAAAGGCAAAATAAAAGCAGTATTCTCATTAGGAAAAGTTAAATTTTGAAAATGATAAAAAACCAATGGATATTTTTTGTTTGTATAGCGATCTTTTATAATCATGTTTGTCTTATCTTCAAGAGAATATCTCGTAACATTCCATGGTGCCACACCAGCGCCACCGTTTTGGCTTACATTAACAAATTCTAGTTCAGACCACGAATCAGTGTACTTCTGATCTCCAACATTTTCTACGGAACACTCGTCTAAGCACTGTTCAATCCATGTATCGAGTAATGCCATACTCTTCTCTTCATTACAGAATGTATTGAACTGAACACAATTTCTTCCGCTTTCTTTTTCTCGTCTCTTTCCTCTTTTATTTGGTGGAAACCGGTGTGGTATTACTTGAACATGACACATAGCATCGCTCATCTCCTTCAGTAAAACAGAAGGATCTGAGTAAAAACGTAAATCAGCATCAATGTATGTGCATTGATATTCATTGTAGTGAAGTATTACATATTTGAGCAGCTTTGAAGTACATGTCCAACAATATTCACCTCTTGATCTGGAACTCTTTACGCTAAGCAGCTTTTCGTCTTCAAAATCAGATAATCTTATTAGAATAACATTTGGTAAACCTATTTTGTTTAAAATACTAAAGCATTGATCATCCATGCACAGAACATAAACCTTGGCATTAAGATCAACTCCACTTAGTGATTTAATTGTTACAAGAGCTCTATCAAGATAATTACTGTTGAATAACGTACAGTAAACCATGTTAATACTTAAGCCTCCATTATTGAGCTGGTTTATACAAAAAGCTTGTTTAAGCTATTGTTCCTTTTGCTTGATCTAGCAATTCCTACGCAGAATCCAAGTAAAAGCATAGGTAGTGGTTCTTCTAAAAAGGAGCCTGAAAAAAACATCATGCAAAATGAAGAAAAAAACAACGACATAATAAAGCCTTTTTCGTATTCACTATCGGCCTTTGAATATCCCGTTATAATTGTTGTGATAACAAAAGCCAAAATAATCGATCCAAAAATAACACCAAAATCTACCCAGAGTTCGATTGCAATATTATGCGCATAATAACCATTTATTACTCTATCAGCACATAGCCCATTGCCAATAAACGGCTTCTCTTTTATTGCATTGAACATAGCACTCCAGATTAGTCCACGATCGTTATACCTCATTGCCTCGCCACTGATAAGTTTGTTAAAAATTCGAACACTTAGGCCTAAGCTTTGCGCTTGTCTCTGTAGAAACAATAAGACAGACTCATACCATGAACTAAGAAGAAACACACCAGCCAAGCCGAAAATTGCAATAATTCTAATAGTACGCCATTTAGATGTGTTTCCCATAATTAGCAACACAGCAAACATGATTAAGAAAAGGAGAGCAGCCCCCCTCGTTCCAAGCATTAATAGATACAATCCACCAATAACAGCAAAAATGATACTTATAGCTTTTCTCTCTTTTATAGCAAAATACAGCACTAAGCAACAATGAGGCAATATCTTATAGGCTTTGTCCATATCACCTTGATACATGGACATAACTTGTGACATACCACCAGTCATAGTAAACCTGTATATGATATCTATTGCAATTGTTGTAATAGATAGGTAATACATCAGTTTGATAACTTTATCTTTATCTTCATATCTAGCGAAGCTTACACCTGTAACATACAAAGGAAGAATCAAGATAATGAAATCAACCATGTACCGCCTAATATATGCTTCTGCTTCTTGATAAACTCCCCATTCTATTAGAAACAAAATTACAGTCGAGAATAAAAAAAACAAATCTCGTGAAGTAACTGTAAAATATGGAAAAGAGAATATAATAGCAATCACAAAGGCTGCTATAACAATATACTTATGAAACCCTCCAATAAATGGGAATCTCATTATTACAGCCTCTACATACGGAAGTAGAATTGATTGTGTCCATATCAAAATAACTAGTAGCAAAAATGTTTTCCTACTATTGATTGCTATTTTTCTAGGCATAACTGTTTCTCCATATACATTTTAACGAATATTTTATCATCATTTGAGAAATAATGAGATAAGGAACAATAGATGTATTGTTATCTGTCGTTGCTTTCCGATAATAATGCCCTGCAATGACTCCAAACAGAAGCATCCCCATCATAACGCCCAACCATCGAAAATCAGCATATTTTAAAACGGCACACCCCAATGCCATTATAGTA
>CACYDC010000102.1 GCA_902773025.1 uncultured Ruminococcus sp. | reverse complement strand
CAGATTACCTGATTCGTTTGCCAGATATCTCGACTGGTTCTTCAGGGATTCCAGATAAGTTTTGTGGATCTGCTCTCTGCTGTAGAACATATACCCACTGAAGGCCAGGATGATCGCAAAAGCTATGGAAAACACAGCTGTCAACAGCTTCATGCGATAGGCTCTGTGACGATTCATAAGCTCATCGTAAGCACAGCCTATGATACCGCTCGCCAGGCGCGGGAGCTCTTCTTTTTTTGCTTTACCCTTTGAGAGTCTGTAGTCACAGGACAGTGGCTCGATCGGGATCCTGACTGTTCTTTCGTTGCCGTCAGCGTCTGTCTCCACACGCTCATCGTACTGGAGGACCTCCGGGATGACATCCTGCGGCTCGCCGTTTACGAGAACAGTAAAGACATCTCTCTTGGTGTGGTTCTTCAAAAAGCACTCGATCTCGCGCGGAACCCATGCGGATTCTTTGGTATTGGTAGAACAGAGTACGATGAGATAGTCGGAGTTCTCCAGCGCATCCGATATGGTATCACTAAGATCGTTGGTTATGGGAAGCTCTGCCTTGTCCCTGAAGATACGGTTGATCTTCTTCATCCCGGTTTTCTTTCTGATCTTTCCCGGGATATGGAAGTGCTCAAGTCCCCTGTGGACGGCGTCCGCAACCTTGTTATCCTCCGGTGCGTGCTTATATGATATAAATGCATTGTAATGGTTTATCATTCTTTTGCTCCTTTTGTTTAGAAGTTAGTACATCTATAACATAGTATTTATCATATTTTAGGATAAAACGCAAGAAAAATATTAATGATACATAATAATAGGTTAATCAGATATCTATAGATTGTTCTTATTAACATCGAAATTATCTTGACTTCTACTTAATTATGTTGTATTATGTCGTTAGTATCAACTTTATGTTAAATTATGTTGAATTATGTTTTTAACGTATATTTATGTCATTTTATGTTTTGTATATAAGTTACTATATCCGTGAATAATAATAGAAAGGTCAGATAAATATGAAAAGAGACAATAACCCATATTCCATGAGCTTTGGAAGAATCCCCGGAAGATTTATAAGCAGAGATATAGTTGTTGAAGAAGTATTGGATACGCTAAATGCAGATCCGCCCACAGAGATGGCATTTAAGCTTACTGGTATAAGAGGGGCAGGGAAGACGGTTACTCTTAGTGAAATTGAGAGGGAGCTTCGCAAGGATGATAATTGGATAATAGTTGATTTAAAATCAGGCGGAGATATCACGAACGATCTTGTATCAGAGCTATACAGCAATGGAGGATTCATTTCTAAATATGTTGATGCAAATCTTAATCTAAGTGCATTTGGAATAGGTCTAAAAGTATCAAAAAAAAGTCCTGTTTCAAGCATTGACGTTGCATTAAAAAAGCTTCTTGAGGAGATAGATAAAAAGAATAAGAAAGTCCTGGTAGTAATTGATGAAATAAGAAAAACTGATGCCATCGTAGATTTTATACAGGAGTTTCAGATTCTGATTCGTGAGGAATTGCCGATTTATATGATAGTGGCAGGATTATACAAGGATATCGAAGACGTTGAGAATACAGAAGGACTGACATTTTTCCTGAGAGCAGAGAATATTGAAATGACTCCGTTAAGTATAGGTATCATCAGAGAAGATTATAAACAAACACTTGGACTCTCTCCCGAAATTGCTGAAAAGCTTGCTCAGATGACAAAAGGATATGCTTTTGCTTATCAGGCCTTCGGTAAATATATGTGGGATGAAGGCGGTGATAAAATCTCCGATATGGTGCTCGCGCAAGTAGACAATGCACTGGCAAACAAAGTATACAATAAGATATGGAGTGAACTATCAGAAACAGAAAAATGGTATATGGGTTTTATAGTAAAAAAAGAAAAAATGAAGGTAAATGAGCTTTTGGAGATCACAAAAAAAACGCATAAAGAATGGAGCAGACCAAGACAGGGCCTAAAAGAAAAAAGATTGATAGATACATCAGAAAGAGGGGAAATCAGGCTCGTGCTTCCGAGATTTAAACAATTTGTTGAGGAGAAACAATTGTATGGTGATACACTTTAAGGAAATATAGATTCTATCAAATCTTTATTAATACGAAATAGGATAATAAAAAACCGTTGCAAATCTGCAACGGTTTTTTGTTATGCCTCGGGCCGGAATCGAACCAGCGACACAAGGATTTTCAGTCCTCTGCTCTACCAACTGAGCTACCAAGGCAACTAGAGTTATAAACGCGTGAGTCCTACCATACAGACTTGCGCGAGTTCTACCGCACAGACTCGGATCCTTCGGATCCTCGTTGTCCGTTAGACTCATCTGTTCTTGTATACATCCATCTGTGTGCAAGCACACGCTGTATGTATCCTACGAACAGACTCGCGCTTTATCGCTCACTTGCGGGGGCAGGATTTGAACCTACGACCTTCGGGTTATGAGCCCGACGAGCTGCCTGACTGCTCTACCCCGCGACAATACTTCTGAAAAGAAGCAGTGGGCGGAGAAGGATTCGAACCTTCGAAAGCGTAGCTAACAGATTTACAGTCTGCCCCCTTTGGCCACTCGGGAATCCGCCCATATTCAACTGTCGGAAGCTTCCTCACAGCTCCCACAAAAGCCGACGATCGGACTCGAACCGATAACCTGCTGATTACAAATCAGCTGCTCTGCCAATTGAGCCACGTCGGCACATATATAATCAACTGATTTGTGATCAGCCGCTTATTT
>CACYDC010000101.1 GCA_902773025.1 uncultured Ruminococcus sp. | reverse complement strand
TCGCTTTTTAGTAGGTAAATTCCATCTCACCCAAGGCCTTGACCATGTAAATTGTATTGGGAATATATAAAAAAGCTAATCGATCATACTATATGAAATATCAAGATTAATATATATGGACTTTATGAGGTTTTCCGCCAAATATCTCCAATATGAATAAAGCTTAACCTTCTCGTATTGACTTCACCCAATTTAATCTCTTCAACTAATTCAAAACCGGCTTTTTTAAACTGTTCATAATAAACATCCTTAGACCAATACGTACTTTTGTATCCAGTTTTTTGGTTCAGCAAGTAAACTACATCTTTGTTTTCATTGTTCAGTGTATCTCTCGTGCAGAGAAAAGCACCGGATTTCAGATTATCATTTACATTTTTAAGGATAGAATAAACATCGTTTATATCATCACAGTACATCAGCATAGCTAATATAGTAGCGCCATCATACTGTTTAGTAACTTTGAGTTTTTTCGCATCTGCCTGGTAAAAGCTGACATTTTCAGCACTGCCCTTTTGCTCATTTGCCGTATCCACAAGTGCCTGCGAATATTCATAACCATCTATTTGCGAACAATTAGGTGCCATCAGCAGCGTCCATTCTCCAGATGCACAGCCAATATCCATAATATGAGGCTTTTCCGAAAACAACGGAAGGAACTTTCCAAAAATAAGATTGTAGATTTCTGTATGAGTCTTAGGGAAATACGTTTTCAGACTGAAAGACGTCTGTTTCTTCCAATAAGTTTCTTCTTCAGATGAATACTTCTTAACTAATTCATCATAAACTGTTTTATCAATACAAAAGAGTTCATCCATGTATTGATAAGTACTTACTTGCGAAGTCTCAAACAGTCTTTTTTTTCTTTTTGAAATCAGTTTCCAATACAGAGATCTGAATTTATTGCCAACCCTATATATGATATTCATAAACACTGCCTTAATTTGTATCAGACTGCAATTCGCGTTTAATATCAGTAGAACTGACTCCGTGTGTTCTTTTAAGTCTGACTACTTTTTTACCATGTGTATTACACCAATCTTCAACTACAGTAAATCTTCCGCCGACATGGTCCTCACCTAAAGCCAGAATATCAAAATCAATCTTCTCCAGTGTCTCAGGAATAAGGCTGTCATAAACAACAACCTCATCAACAATCTTCAAAGCATTCAGCATTTCAACCCTTTGTTCAGTTGAATAAAACACCTTTGCTTCAGGCTTGTACTTTAAAATGCTATTACCATCCTGAACTGCTACAATAAGATAGTCCGCATGTTCTTTGCATTGCTTAAACAGCCTCAAATGACCAAGATGAAAATAATCAAATACACCAAATGTAAGTATTTTAGTCATAACAATTCACCTCGTTTTAAGATGTTAATTTCCTGTAGTATAAAACTTGATACATCAGGGTAATTAATTGCAATATTCTCTTTAACCCAATCCTGAATCCTATTATCTTCTTTAATCTCGTTGTCGGCAATTTCCTTTATGAATTTAATTATATCTTCTTCTGATCTGGCAATAGTATAACTGTTAATTGCTTTTTTCATAAGAGTCGTCAGTTGTTCTTCCTTCAAAGCCTTGTTATATACAAAACATCCCGGTTTTCCTGTATATAACCACTCAACAGTAAATGAACCACAGTCATTTACTATCGCATCACATTCGGCAAAAATGCCCAGATAATCTCCTCCGGTTGAATATTCAACACCTTTCTCCTTAAGGACACTAATATACTTTTCGACTTCCTCCGAAGTCCATACCTTATTATTTATCAGTGTTGTGAATAGTAATGGATGAGGTCTGAATACAAAATCCAACTCTGGAAATAAATCCGGGAGTTTGGTTAGAAGATCGTAGTATTCCATAAAATTAGATAATGGCAATATATTCAAAGATACAGTATGGTGAGATGTAATAAGAATCTTCTTTCTTTTGTTCTTTGAAGGATGAAACTTCGCAAGACCATCCATTTTGGAATAACCGGCCAAAACAACGTTTTTACCTTTCACAACTTGATAATCCACATAATCCTGATAAGTATACGTTGTATCAGCAAACAACTTCCAAACCAGATTCAATTCCGGTCCTTTGAGTCTGTCCAGAGTTGTCAGTTTTCCAACATCGTAACCATATGAAACATAAACCGGCAAAACATTCCTGCGTGATGCATAAGCGATTTTATGATACTTATGAACAAACCGATCATATGGGTTTGCATAATAAACTATATCAAATTCATTAAGGTGATCAAAAAAAGTATTATTTTCAGGATCCCATCCATCTATAACAAAATCAGGACCATAGAACCTGACAAAAAACTCTTTTGATCTATTATATGTTTTCTTAGCATGATCAATTCCTCTGGAAAGATCCGGAATAACCACAATCTTCGGATCCCAATGCTCCCTGTCTTCCATCATCTTACGGAACACACCATCCATTCCATAAGTTGAATCATAAATAACGTATGAAGCATAATTGATCTTCTTCTTTCCGGAACTCCTGAAATCATCTATCAACTTTTCATAATGCCTGGCAGCTCTGGATGAATCATTTTTGATTCGAATCTCTCTGAATTTATGGACAACGGGCCGCAGAACATCCTTAACTTTATTCAACATTTAGATCATCTCCTGAACTCGTTTTTCCTTTTTTGCTTTTGAAAACCATTACATAATAATCATAAAGTGTCTTTCGCTTAATTATTAACACTATCAAAACAATTAACGCCACTATTAGTCTTGCTATTACATAGGAATACAACACTATTCCTAAAACTGAACAAACAATTAGAGCTATAAAGACCATAATCATTTTGAAATAATCATATGCATTATCCTCCAAAGATAATTCTTTGAGGATACTCTTCATTGCAAGATAATTAGCAAAAGCAAAAACAATATAACTAAATAAAGTAGTATAAGCTGCCGC
>CACYDC010000100.1 GCA_902773025.1 uncultured Ruminococcus sp. | reverse complement strand
TTTGAAAAAACTGAACGCAAAAAGCATTTTTATTTTTATTGCAATAGGATGCCTGTATTTTTCGGGCGTGGCTGCAATAGTTTATCCTATGGTGAGTAACATTATTTCCCTTTCATCCTCAAAAACTGTTATCAGTGATTACGTTGAAACGGTTGAAAAAATGGATTCATCAGAAATAGATGCAAAAATAGAAAAAGCAAGACTCCATAATAAAAATCTCGCTGAACTGATATATGATGACGGACTCGAAAGAGTGCTGTGCGGCAGCGACGGAGTGGTGTGCTATGTTGAAATACCTTCGATATCTGTTTACCTTCCTGTTTACTACGGTACGGATGAAAGTGTGCTGACTAAAGGCTGCGGCCTTCTTGAAAATACATCCCTTCCGGTCGGCGGTGAGTCTGTTCACCCGGTTATTTCCGGTCATACGGGACTTCCTTCTGCAGAAATGTTTACAAAACTTGATCAGATGAAGGCCGGCGATATGTTTTATATCCATGTGCTTGATCAGACCCTCGCATACAAAGTGTTTGAGAGCGTTGCGGTGACTCCCGATAATACAAAGGAATTATATATATCAAAGGGTAAGGACTATGTTACATTGCTTACCTGTACACCCTATGGCATAAACGATAAAAGACTCCTTGTGCGCGGCGAGCGTATGCCGTACTATCAGGAAAATGCTGTAGATGCATCTCATTCCGATTCAAAAGATCGGTCCGGAAGTGCGGATGACGGACTTGCCGAGGAAATAAAACATCAGACAACTGTAACAGCCGCTATTATTATTGTTGCAGTTATACTATATATATTTGCTCTGATATGGTTTATCTCCTCTCTCGGAGATAAAAATCAGACAGAAAATACGGAGGGACAGGATGTCACTCGGAAAACAGATTAAAAGACGACTGCCTCTCGTTGGCATATTTTTGATATTGATTATCGGTATCGGAATCTTTATGTACCCCATAGTAAGTAACTGGTACGGTGAGTATACCGCCCATACCGTTATAGCTGATTACGATAATACGGTCCGTCAGCTTGGTAACGATGGTATTATGAAACTTCAGAAAGAAGCAGAGGACTATAATGCGGCGCTTGCAAAACATGATGCCGAAAAGATTTCGTCAGTAGACTACAATACACTCCTTGCTGTATCGGAAAGTATCGCTTATATAGAAATACCTAAGATTAATGTTTATCTTCCTATATTTCATGGTATGAGCGATGATATCCTGCAGCGCGGTGTCGGACATATGGAGGGATCGTCACTCCCTGTAGGCGGCAGATCGACCCACTGCGTTCTCGCAGGACACACCGGCCTCCCCTCTGCGAATCTTTTTACCGATCTCGATCAGCTTCAGAAAGGCGATTATTTTTATATTCATTCACTTGATAAGGTGCTTGCATATAAAATCGATCAGATACTTACAGTTCTTCCGTATCAGTCGGAGGCTACAAATATATCCGAAGGCGAGGACTATGTAACTTTGGTCACCTGTACTCCCTATGGCATAAACAGCCATAGACTTCTCGTTCGCGGTACTCGAATGATTTATCAGACACAGGATATGGAGCATACAAATCCGTGGCCTGTTGTTCATGTAGATGAGAATAAGAGAGTCCCGGTTCGTACGATCGTCTGGTATGCCGCCCTTACCGTAATATCTGTGACAGTTGTTATTATAGGTTTGATACTATTTGTTCCTGTGTTTCACAGGAAGAAAAATAAAAAGAAACCGGCGGATGATCCTCAGGAACATTCAGATCAAGATAAACCGCCGCCAGAATAACAGGAGGAAGTATTATGAATAAAAAAATACTTAAGCGCCTTGCGGCTGCCCTTGTCGTTGTATGCTTGCTGTGTGTATCGGTGTTTGTTACCGTAACGGCTGCAAATGAGGAGGAAACAGGCAGTATTAAAGTAACATATCTCCCGATGTTTGAAGGTGTCGGTGTAAGCCTGGTACCGATCGGTACGTATGACGGAGGTTATACTGTGAGCGAGGAGTTCAAGGCTTCGGGTGTGGAGATCAGATCCGGAATAACAGCAAATGAACTTAAGGAACAGGCAGAAAAGGCAGCTCAGTATGCATCTGAAAATAATATTACTGGTCAGATCGGCCGTATAGATTATGACGGTGAGGTCAATTTCAGAGATATCCCTGCAAATTTCGTATATTTGATTTATGAGTACGATTACAAAGATCAGTATAATGTCCGTCCCACTATCGTAAGTCTGCCTATGAAAAATCCGGACGGCACAAATGAATATAACGTAACTGCTAAAGGCAAATATCCTCTGCCCGGAGATGATATGTCATCAGCCTCAGTTATTCTGAATAAAACAAACGAAGACGATGAGCCTCTGGAAGGCGCAGTGTTCTCTTTCTGGCGCAAGGTATATTTCACTGATTATTCAAAGCTGAAAGATGACGTTGAAACCGGCGAGGACGAAAAAGGAACTTATTATTGGAAATCAATGGGAGTTGATCTTACGACCAACGAGAATGGACAGGCTCGTGCTGTAGACCTTCCGTTCGGAGGATATCGCTTTATAGAGATCGAGGCTCCAAAGGGTTATGTTCTTGACGATAAGCCTTATGAATTTGAATTGACGATGCATGGTACTGTTAAGGTTGAAAATGGTTGGTATGTTACTGATAACGGAGAACCGTACAATTTAACAATCAAAAATGAGAAGATCCCCGAAAGCAGCAAACCGTCTGTACCGGAATCTTCCAAGCCGTATAGTAAGCCGGATGAGCCTAATCAGTATTCAGGCGAATCTGAACCGCAAAGTATAACTGAGGAGAGTTTTCCGCAGACAAGTGTAAAAAGTCATGAGGAGAATCCTCACTGGCAGCTTACAGGCGATGATATCGTAAAATATATTGTGATAGGCAGTATCGTAGGAGTATCGCTTGTGGTAATAATTCTTTTAGTTATAGTTGGCGGAAAGAAAAATAAAAAGGACGAATAAATAATCAGCGGTGCATCACGCAGATGTGCCGCTTGTTGTTTTAATTCATTTTATGTAAACTATACAATTATGTGAATAAATCTTTTTTAGCTTGATTGTAAAAAGATATTGATTTTTTGTGTGGGCTGAGTTTATTATATTAAATAGGGAAAAGTATGTATTCGGAAGGATAAAATATGAAAGAAAAAGATAATAAAATCAATTTAAAGACGCTGTTTGGTTGGCTTGATATTCTGAAAATAGATATGGATAAACCTGTTCCGTTTAGACAGCAGTTTGCTGTTATGTGTACTGTTCTGATTATCTCATGCCTGCTGTTTACGGTAGTATATTTTCAGCAGATGATTACATCTGGAGTATCAGAAAAGGAAGTAATGCAGACATCCGTGTCTGAAAAAAACGAAGCTGCTGAGGGTGTTGAAAAGAATAAAAAAGAGGATAAATCAGAAAAAACTGAAACTTCGAAAAAAAATGAAGTTAAAAAGCAGCATGTCAGTGTTCAGGATAATGGCGAATCTGCTTCAGAACTAATAGGCAGCATGACGACTGTATCTAAGGAAATAGACGAATTACATAAGGGAAAATTGATACTTGTAAATAAGGATTATTCATGCAGATATGATGGTGAGAATGTAAAAGAGATGAAAGATCTGAAGTCTTCAAGTTATATTCTCATAGATTACAGTGTATGTCTTGATCCATCTATAGCAGATAGTCTTAATTCGATGATGGATGATTTTGCTGAAATGTATGGAGATAATGATCTGATGATCGCGTGCGGTTATAGGAGCTATGAAACACAGATAAAATTATTTAATACAGAAATTGAAAATAAGGGTGAGTCTGATGCAGAACAGTGGGTTGCGCCACCGGGATATAGTGAGCATCAGACTGGCTATGTTCTTGATCTTGATCTTAACAAGGATGAGCGAGGCAGCGGAATAAATTTTGATGGCAATGGTTTATATTCGTGGTTGAACGACAACTGTGATGAATATGGATTTGTAGTGCGGTATATTGAAGGCAAGGAAAAAATAACTGGATATAATTATGAACCATGGCATTTTCGTTATGTAGGCATACCGCACAGTCAGTATATGACAGATAATAAAATTGCTCTTGAAGAATATCTGGAGCTGCTTCAGCAGCATACTGAGGCGCGACCGCTTGTTGTTCAAGATCACAAGGGTGTCAGATGGTGTATATATTATACACCTGTTGAAAACTGGGATACAACGCAGATCAATGTACCGGCAGAGAAAGAATATACTATATCCGGTGATAATTACAGCGGTTATATTGTTACAGTAAAATTGGATGCTATAGAAAACTATTCCGAAGAAAGCAGTTCTGATGAGGTTTATTCTGAAGAAGGTACCACTGATGAGGGTTATTCCGGAGAAGATTATTCTGATGAAGGTTATTCCGGAGAAGATTATTCTGATGAAGGGTATTCCGGGGAAGGTTATTCTGATGAAGGCTATTCCGGAGAAGGTTATTCTGATGAAGGCTATTCCGGAGAAGGTTATTCTGATGAAGGCTATTCTGGAGAAGGTTATACTAATGAAGGCTATTCCGGAGAAGGTTATTCTGATGAAGATTACTCTGGAGAAGGCTACTCTGATGAAGGGTATTCCGAAGAATGGTAGTAGAAATGCTTCGCCGCATTAAACCGGGCGAAGCATTTTGCATGTCCTTTTAGTATACATAATGGAATTGTGTTAAAGAAATTATGATTTGCGGTTGATTAATAAATATATGGAGGGTTAGGTATGAGTCTGAAAAAGAACGATATATATTCCGCCGAAATAATTGATTATACAACTGATGGAAGCGGAATATGTAAAATCGAGGGAATGACAGTATTTGTTCCTAATACTGTTGTGGGTGATAAGGTATCTGTAAGGATTCTTAAGGCAAATAAAAAATATGCTTATGGTAAAATTGAGGAAATATCAGAGCAGTCTTATAATCGAATTGAACCGGATTGTGGAATATTTAATAAATGTGGGGGTTGTACGTTCAGACATATTAATTATCAGGCTGAACTGCAATTTAAGCAAAAACGTGTATATGATGCACTGACTCGTATAGGAGGTGTGGATGGAAAATATATAGATGAAATTATCGGCTCGGATAGAATCAATAACTATCGGAATAAAGTGCAGCTTCCTTTTATGAAAGATGATAATGGGGAAATAGGTGTAGGTTTTTTTGCGCCAAGAAGTCATAGAGTCATTCCGCTGAAAAGTTGTATGCTCCAGTCTGAAGTATTTGAAAAAGCGATTCGTGTTTTTCTTGAATGGGCAAATTCTGAAGGAATCGCTGTGTATGACGAAAGTATACATTCAGGAATATTAAGGCACTTATACCTTAGGTATGCTTCAAAAACAAATGAGCTGATGGTTTGTGTAATAATAAATGCCGATAAGCTCAAAAATGAAAAAGGTCTTGTCAAAATGCTTTCAGAAAATCTTCCTGAACTGAAAAGTGTTGTGATTAATTCCAATACGGAAAAAACAAACGTAATAATCGGTAAAAAATGCAGAACAATCTATGGTGACGGTTATATTACAGATGAGCTATGCGGACTTAAATTCAGAATTTCGCCTCTGTCATTTTATCAGGTTAATCGTGATCAGGCTGAAAAACTATATTCCTTGGCAGCTGATTTCGCAAATCTGAATAGTGGTGAAACGCTTGTTGATATGTATTGCGGTATAGGTACGATCGGTCTTACTATGGCAAAAAAGGTAAAAAATCTGATTGGCGCAGAAATAGTTTCTCAGGCTATAGAAGACGCAGAAAAAAATAAATTGATCAATAGTATAGATAATGCTGAGTTTATTTGCGCTGATGCTGCAAAGGCTGCTAAAATTTTAGAAGATCGTGAAGTCAGACCTGACTGTATAATTATTGATCCGCCGAGAAAAGGCTGCGGCGCAGATCTGATAGAAATGGTTTCAGAAATGAATCCCAAGCGAATAGTTTATGTGTCGTGCGATCCTGCTACCCTTGCCAGGGATGTAAAACTATTCCGAGAATATGGATACAGTGTGAATAAGGCTGTTCCAGTGGATATGTTTCCAAGAACGGCGCATGTGGAAACAGTGGTATCGATGTCACGCAATATATAGTGTTTATAGTTATACAAACACTATATATTGCATAAATATGTGTAAAACGATTGACAATAGCCTGATAATCATTTACATAGAATTGCATAGTAAACAGGCTAAAATTACAAGAAGGTATTTTGATCTCATTAGTTTTATGTGAATGATATATGTTGTGAGTATGTGACCAAATAGTAAACAGCACAGCCCTCCGGATATATCGGCAGGCTGTGCTGCATTTTATATAACACCAAAAATATCCGACAGGCTTGTATCTGAAAGGATACGCTTGCTTGGTTTGTTTACATTGGCTAACATCATTTCCGTTCTGTTG
>CACYDC010000099.1 GCA_902773025.1 uncultured Ruminococcus sp. | reverse complement strand
GCTTTATTTCATATAGAATACAACAGCCGCCCGGACTAACCCGGACGGCTTTCCTCATGCTGTAATATGTAGTTTTTCTGCTTTTACCTGTCAGCGTTTGTGGGCGATCTTTGAGTTTTTAAGCTGGGTGAGATACTTATGATCGATCCATTCCTCCGAATAGCCGCAGTTTCCACAGACATAACGGTCTACGGGAATATTGTTCCATGCTCTGCCAACAGACGACAGAGGGATATTGTTTCCTGCACCATAAGCGCCGGAATCTCCGCCGACAAAATAGATCTCATTGCCGCCGCATTTGGGACAGATTTTTTTATTTTTCATTGTTGTTCTCCACTTTGAAGCCGCCCCGAAAGAAGGGGCGCTGTCGTGACGTTTGCGTTTATTTCTTCTGACCTCTTTATTATTTTAACAAAGAGATCGGGGTGGATAAAAAAAGCAAGAGGTATTTTATTGAAAAGTCGGGTTTTTCCGCTTTCCATTAGATTGCCCGAAGTTTCAAAGGGGATGGAAATACAGCATCCTTCTTGTTTTTATAATTTATAAAACGGTTCCCTATTCGGACAGCTGGCTGAAATAATCCCAAAAATTATCAGAGTCTTCTCAGTTCATCTTCTATTTGTGCAAGACGGAATTCTATCTCTTTGCGGCGTTTGCCTGCAAACAGCTTTTCATTGAGTTTGAAAAGTTCAATTTGCAAAGAAGCCTGTTCAGCAAGTAGATTTGATTTTTTTCCAGAAGATTCCCATACTTTAGCAGCCTCTTTTTCTTCACGAGTATGGCGATCATCTATCATTTTATCATGTAAGCGAGTACAATCCACAGCTCGCTGTTTACTGTCCTTATAATCACTTAATTGAGTATAGATTTGTGCTGCTTCTGCTAATTTTTTTTCATCAAATGATTTTTGCAGGGTACGGGCATTATTATATCTATATTCGCAATTGCATATTCTGGCTTTTTCCGGGCTATCCTTATAATCCTTCAGTTTAATATATTCTTCTTCGGCTAAAAGAAGTTCTCCCGATTCCATGAGCGAGGAGGCTTTCTGATAATGTTGCTCAAGGATTACATTCCTGCATATTTCGATTTGTTCAGTGCTGTCTTTGTATCCCTGTAATTCACCGAATTTTTTAGCTGCTTCTTTAATTTTGCTTTCTTCTCCGGAATCACGCAGCGTACAAGCTAATTGATAACGTTGACCAAGAATCATATCTCTGCATATCTCTATCTGTTTAGTACTGTCTTTATATTCTTGTAATTCGCCGAATATTTTAGCGGCTTCTTGAATTTTGCTTTCCTCTCCGGAATCACGCAGCTTGTAAGCTAACTGATAATGTTGTTCAAGAATTATATTTTTGCATATTTCTATCTGTTCCGAGCTGCCCTTGTAGTTCTGTAATGTGCCGAATATTCTTGCCGCTTCATTGATTTTGCTTTCCTCCCCGGAATCGCGCAGCTTGCAGGCAAACTGGTAACGTTGCTCAAGAATTGTATTTCTGCATATTCCGATCTGGTCGGCGCTGTCCTTATAATCTGTTAAATTCTTGAATATTCCTGCAGCTTTCTCTATTTCGCTTTCCTCTCCGGAATCACGCAGCTTGCAGGCGGTACTATAACACCGTTCGAGAATGACATTGTTATAACCGTTTATTTCTGTAATTAATTGATCGCTTCCAAAACGGACAGCCTTTTTGAAATTATTGTTATTGCTGAGGATCTCATTCTGGTCCGCAAGGTCACCACGATGGCGCACTTTAAATTTTGCCATCAGCTTTCCAAGATATGCCTCTCCGTTCTGCGGGTCAATATCAAGCACCTTTTCGCAGTATTGATCTGCACTCTGCCAGTCGCCGTCCTCAAGGAACATAAAGGCACGCTGTAAAAATGAATTGACATTTGCGCCGCCTGAGACAGGCTGTACTGCCTGTACGACCTGAGCTACCTGTTGTACAACAGGAGCTGCTTCCTTCGGCAATATTTTTTTGATTCCCCTCAGCAGATCCTGCATAGCGCCCACCTTACCCATATCCTGAGCCTGCAGGTGCTTGAATTCCTTGGGTATATCATAGGCGTCAATATCCTTGTAGCAGGGGATAAGCACCTTTTTCTTGTCCTTACTCATCATGGCAAGGAAGCGGCTCCATTCATTCTTGACCCAGACGGCATTGTAATACTCATAATCCGTGCCGACTGCGAGCATTATCCTTGCACTGTTGAGAGCGGCGAATATGTAGGGCTCATAGGCGGTGCCTAACTTGTCTTCAAGGCTTATACGAGCAAAGAATACACGGTACTTGTTCTCCGTGAGCATATCGTAAATGTTCTGCGCAATAACGCTGTCAACGGTTCTTTCTCCGTTGTCATCAGTTTCCTTATAGCAAATAAATATGTCGTAGGGCTCTTCCTTGCCGGATATTTCAAGTATGCCCTTCTGTATGCCGTCAATGGTTTTTGCTTCATCACGATAGACCCTGCGGGCAACGGGATCGGCGTTTTCCATGCACAGCTCAAAGTCGCTGTCGTCCATAATACTCTCAAAGGATGAGCGGTGACAGGTGGGTATCTTCTTTCCCGTTGCAGGGTCGTCAACATATTCTATGCCGAATTTGCAAAGAATCAGACCCCAGTATGCCTCTGCTTCCTCGGGGAAGTTGCTGACGATATTTTCATACACACTTGCCGCTTTGTCAAAGTCGCAGGCGGCGCGGAGCCTGTTTGCACGGGTGAAGAGATTGATCTTCTTTTCGTCATCGACTGCGGGGATAGTCTGCATCGTTCCGCAGTATTCACATTCGCATACGGTCATGCCCTCCGTTACATCGAGAGAACCTCCGCACATTTTACATTTAAGTACAGCCATGATTTTATCCTCCGTTATTTTTGGTTTTTCGTCAGCTTGCAGACCCTGTTGCGCTCGGCAAGGATGCCGCCCGCCTTTTTGCACAGTGCAAGGGCGGATTCGTTTTCGCCGTCAACCACCGCTTTCTGCAGCTCGCCGATCAGGGTGTCAAGCTCGGCTTCAAGCTCCTCCGTGGCTTTTCCTGACACGGGATCGCTGTATTTTATCTCGTCGGCAAGCTTCTCAATGGCCTTCTGCAGATCGCCGCCGCAGTCGGTCTGAGACAGGATCAGGTTCATTTTTGACTGTATGCTGCGCATTGCGCTGACGTCCTTGACCAGCTTTTCGTCCTGTGTTTCGATGGTCTCACGGACAGCGTCCGCAGCGATGCAGCCGGCAGAAGCCGCCGCAAGCATAAGCACAAAAACGATTATGGGTATCCATAAGGGAATGTAGGGGGAAAGCGCCATTGCCGTGAATGACAGAAGTATCTGACAGATTCCGTAAATAACTCCGATACGGGCGATGGGGAAGCCGTAGAACTTGCTTCTGATACTTTCTGCGCCATTAAATGCCACTTTCATTACCACAAGCTGCAGCAGTATGGCAAGCGTACCGAAGATATACCCCACCCAGAATGTTCCGTTCTTTTCAAGGGGGATCACAAATGAAATAACATTGAAGCAGACCAGCGCGATACCGGCAAACAGCAGTATCCTTAAAGCGTTTTTACTCATGCTTATTCACTCCTTTTCTTTCCGCAGTTGTTGCAGAACATTCCGGTTATGCCTTTGTTCCCGCAGTCGCAGTCCCATGTGTCAGACTTCGTTTCGGGCCTTTTAGCGCCGCATATATTGCAGAACATTCCGGTTATATTTTTATTTCCGCAGGGGCAGTCCCATGTGTCATCGGATTTCGGCTCGGGCTTTTTTGCGCCGCACATATTGCAGAACATTCCGGTTATATTCTTGTTCCCGCAGGGGCAGTCCCATGTGTCAGACTTCGTTTCGGGCTTTTTAGCGCCGCACATATTGCAGAACATTCCGGTTATATTT